>DMST01000410.1:44984-47918 GCA_003454975.1 Cytophagales bacterium
CATTGGGTAGCCCCCGCCACTACCAGCAGCAAGAGCCATACTAATGCCTGTGGAAGCTTATTTGGCAAAATAGAGGCCATAGGTAGCTAGCGAATCGCGCAATGCTTGCATGAATCCCGGGCCCGGATCTTGTTTGCCATAAGCCCGGTAGGCCGGATTGAGTGAGGTAAAATGCTGGAAATGGGCCAGTGTAGTATCGTTGTACTCCATATGCCCAATGAGGTACTCCAAACCGGGATGCCGCTGTTTCAGGAAACGTACTAAGTGCAGGTTGCTACTAAGTTGCGCAGCGGTAAGGTCATTCGCATTCATGGCTACATTTTCAATGCCGAAGGCCATGTGATTGAAGCCAATAATGTGCCGGGCCATTAGGCTATCTGGCATTAGGGTATGTATACTCCCGTCTCGGTCAATCACGTAGTGGATACTCACGTTCAGCGGGCTAAAGCGACGGATGTACGTTCGGTCTTTGCTAAGCTCATCCCGCTTAAATAGATTTAGGGTACTGCGAAGGGTTGGGCTTACTGTATAATGAATCACCACCATGCGCGGACTATCCAAAGTTACCCGGTCAAGCCCATAGTTCTTCCGGTAGTAGTCCTTCATGAGCTTCAGTTTGTATTCGGTCATGATCGGGAAGGTGTCCACAGCTATAACCAGGGGAGTGGGAGGTGGGACTTCCAGAGTATCGGTCGTTACCGAGGTGTTGGATTCGGGGGGAGGAGTAGGGGAACCCGGTCCACATCCGCAGGAAAGGAGAAGAATGGCAAGTATCAATACCATTTTGGTTAGGTCCTTACTCATGGTGGGAAAGATAAATAATTTGAGGTGAAGGGAGTTGATCCGCCTCTGGCGGAATAACGGAACGATGCTAAATACCCGTGGGGTTATTATTGTTCTTAGGTGCATTGGTTAATGTGCCGATGTACGCTTATTTTTCGATATTATTATTAACCCACACCTACATGAAACGTATCCTCACCCTTTCAATCGGCCTCCTTCTCCTTCCTTTATCCCTCCCAGCTCAATATATAGCAGAAGGCATGGGGGTACCCGCATTTTCCAAACCCACGCACAATTGCATTTCTGCTGAAAAGCAAGAAGAGATTATGAATATGTTGAGTGCTCAACAAAAGAAGCTGGGACTCACAGCCCGTAGCGAAGCGGAAGTAACTTTCATTTGGCCCATTCGCCAAGGGATAAACTTTGATGAGGCAGGGGTGTATGGCATCTCCAATTTTGTGGACCATAACGAGGCCGTACAAGACCGGCTACTGGATTACCGGTGCGGGGGACGGACCTACGATCTGGAAAATGGCTACAACCACTCCGGTACCGACATTTTTAATTGGCCTTTTACTTGGGAGAAAATGGATCGTGATCAGGTAGAAGTAATTGCTGCAGCCCCGGGCATTATTGTGGCCAAGGAGGGTGGAAATAAGGACAAGAACTGTGAGTTTGTAAACGAACCCTGGAATGCAGTGTACGTCCAGCATGCGGATGGTTCCACCGCTTGGTATGGGCACCTGAAGCGCAATAGCCTTACCGAAAAGGAAATAGGTGATTCGGTAGCGGCCGGGGAGTTTTTGGGTATTGTAGGTAGCTCTGGTAGCTCTACTGGCCCGCACCTGCATTTTGAACTTCGAGGCCCCGACCAAGGTTTGGTAGATCCCTTTCAAGGGAGTTGTAATCCTACCTCCGAACGGTCTTGGTGGGTAGCTCAACCCCAATACCGGGAACCCCAAATCAATAGCGTACGGGTCCATAGCGCAGAGCCGGTACTGGGATGCTACGGTTCAGAACGACCAAACGAGGCTATCAATTATAAAGGTGGCGCCACCGTATATTTCACAGCCTACTTCAAGGATCAGTTATCGGGCTCTACCAGCACCATGCGGGTACTGCGGCCCTCGGGCACGATATTTAATGAATGGGAAGTGACCGCCGAAGAGGATTTCAATGCCTCCTACTGGTGGCGATCCTTCATCCTACCTAGTGGGGCCGAACTGGGCGAATGGACCTTTGAGGCCAGGTACCAGGGAGAGACGGTGCGCACCCATTTTTACCTGACCAATAGCTCCAGTTTGATATCAGCTCAGCTGGAGATGGACACCGTATTCCTGGGTAACCTTTCTGAAGTGACCACCCTGTGGAAGTCCTTCCAAATCACCAACCCTGGTAATTCTGGACTGGAGGTAGAGTCCATCGAGACGCCCAATGGTATTTGGGCACCTTGGGCAGGGTACATTGATGCGGGGGAAACAAAAACGATCCACTTCCAGGTAAGCGACGCCACGGTCAACACCCTGGAAACCATCACGCTACGTACCAATGCTGGTATCCTTACCCAAATCGTAGCGGGAGGCTGCAGCGGCATCCCTTACGCTCAGCAGCGAGTACTTTGCTCAGGCGATTCGTTCGATTTTGGTGATCAACTCATCACCACTGCAGGTACCTATCAAGCGACCTTCACTGCCGTGGATGGCTGTGACAGTGTGGTTAACCTCACGGTGTTGGCAGAAGATGCAGTACCGGAAATTAACCAAGAAATTGGCCTGCTCACATTGGACCTGGGGAATGAAGTAACCTACCAATGGATACAGTGCGATGATCCTGGCAATCTTATTTCCATTCGGGATGCGAATGGCCCTACCTACGTGCCCACCGTCTATGGAGCCTACGCTGTACAGGTAACCCAAGGCAGTTGCACCTTTACCAGCAACTGTGTGAATGTGACGATTTTAGACTTGGCTGAACCTACTATCACCAATCTAAAGCTTTATCCCAACCCTTCATCAGGCAACATCACCCTCGCCCTGCCTGATGGTGCTACCCAGGGGCAGTATTGGGTAGTAGATACACAGGGCCGTCGTGTCCTGGAAGGTACCATACAGGGTGTGCCCTCCGTATCCTTGCAATTGCCTGCCAGCTCGT
>DMST01000410.1:47955-52809 GCA_003454975.1 Cytophagales bacterium
GTACGGAGTGTATTTTCAAGATGAAAGTGGCGCCATAGCCCGAGGTACAGCTTTAGTCAGGTAGAATAAGAGCATTTTCTTATCTGAGCAATAGGAGAGATCATCTCATAGCTTACTCCTATTTTCTATTCAGAAATAGAATGCTTTGCCATACTGCTTGGCATTTTTGTACCTTAGGACGCGACTAGCTGGTCTTTATCAACGGATCTGCCTAGCGGCATTTTACATTCATTTATTGCATTTGATTCATTGATGGCATCTGGCCAGCAAAGTGCCTGGTCTAAACTAATAGCCTGATGTGTAGTGGGTTGGGTAACTTCGTATTCAACCAAATTTAAACATTATGCAAAATGTAATGAATGAATGGAGTCTCGTTTGGTCTCAATTGGATCGCGATGCTCAACAAAAGTTAAGAGGAGGAAATACCACAACTGGTAATGGTGGTGGAAGTGGAAATACTGATCCTGATGATCCTTTGCCATCCACAGGACCGGGCATCCCACCGCCGCCGCCGCCAATTGGAGGTTGATTGATTAAGGATTGGAGCCTTATGGCTCCAATTAAAAACTGAGAATAATGAAAGGCTATTTACTTTATTCATTATTGATGATTACCGGATCGATCGCTCAAGCGAGTTCTATTGATAGTTTGAAAATTGCGCTTGAATATCAAACCAATACTGAGGAAAGGGGGCAAACACTATACCACATCGCTTATAGTTATTTGACTGTTGGCGACTCGTCCGGTTTATCCTATCTCACTTCTGGAATTAATTTGTTTACCAAAAATAAGGATGAAAAAGAACTCGCCCCTTTTTACTATCTAAAGGGATATTATCATAGAAACTTCGACCGCAATCACAGCCAGGCATTCATATCTTTTTCAATAGCTGAGAAACTGTATGAAGCCGTTGAAGACCTGACCATGCTGAATCGGTGTAAACTAGCTCTTGCCGAATATCAATTTAAAAGTGGAAACTATAAACTATCAAAAATTGAATTTCGTGAGGTAGAAGCCACTTGTATTGAATTAGGCGCTATTTCAGATTTGGGATATGTGCATGAACAATTAGGGTATCTGTACAAGAAAGAAAATGACCTAACTCAGGCCATTTCCGAGTTTGAAATTTCACAAGCCTATTTTGCTCAAATTAACGACCACCCAGGGGAACTAAGAGCTAGATTAGAGCTAATTAAACTTCGATACCAAAAAGGATTCATCCAAGAGGCAGAGGCAACCATCAAAAGAACTTTGTCAGAAATGAACGATAAATCCGGTCCGATTGAAATAAAGGACTACTTTCAATTTTTGCTTGGGAAAATTCATCAAAGCCAAGGGGATCTATTGGCTGCTGAAATTCAATTAAGCCGGGCTTACCAGAATGCTTTTTCAAGAGCCCCTTACGACACAGAAACCTTCAGAATGGCCAGGACACTCGGCCAGTTCCTGCATGACCAAGGTCAAACAGAAAGGGCCATTCAACTTTTGGAAAGTCAGGCCGAACACCTACCTCACCCGTCTAACGAAGTACAGTTGAGTGCACTTTCTCTACTGGGTCAATTGTATGAATCACAAAGCAAGTTCACGGAGGCTTTGGCTACTGAACGGCGGGTAAGCGAAGGCAAACTAGCGATGGCCACGGCCGAGGCACAGGCGGATCAGGCACGGCAGATGGCGGAGATTACTCTGGCCCAAAAGATATTAGCCGATGAGGAAGAGGTTGCCCATTTTGAAGCAAAAAGCAACCAACAGGCTAGGGCTATGGGGGGCGTAATTGTGGCCTTCTTGATGGCTATGGGTTGGTTGTTTTGGCTAAAAGAAAAACACCGCAAGCAGGCCGAAGCTAACTCTACTCACTGGGAAGAGTTGGGCAAACGCTACAAAGCGCTGGAGGATGCACTGAGCATGATGGGGTAGCCTAGCGGTCAGTTGTTAGTTACGTATACTGCCCAATAATCCCATGTTCCTCTTAGCTCATTGACTCATCAATCCATGAGTTCATTCTGTTCTTTTCCATTCAGGTACTTGGACAAGGCCGCATAGAGGGTTTCCGGTTTGAAGGGCTTGAGCACAAAGTCGTTCATCCCTACATCGAAAATGCGCTGCCGCTCATTGGGTAGGGCAGTGGCAGTAAGGGCAATGATAGGCAACATGGTTTGTGTTAGGCGGATCTGTTCGGTGGCCGTGTAGCCATCCATTACGGGCATTTGTAAGTCCATCAGCACAAGGTCGAAGCCCTGTTCCTCTAGCCGATCAAGGGCTTCCTGGCCATTGGTGGCCACGGTGACGTCTAGCCCCCACCGCTGCAGAAACTTGTTGGCCACCAGCACATTGACTTCATTGTCTTCTACCAGAAGCACGTTGCCCCGAAGGTTTACCTGCTTGGGCATTTCCTTCTCTACCTCGGCCGGGTTGGCCCGTACAATTGCAAAGGCTTGCCGAAAATGGAAGCGAGAGCCTTTGCCCACCTCACTATCAACCTTGAGCTGCACTCCCTGTAGGTTGAGCAAACGTTTGGTAATGGAGAGCCCCAGGCCGGTGCCCCCGTATTCCCTGGTGATGGAAGTATTGGCTTGAGAGAAGCTATCGAAGATGGTTTCCAGTTTCTCAGGGGCTATACCGATGCCCGTATCGATGACGGAGAAGTGTAGCGTAACTTCGGTTTCGGTAAGACCTTTAACCTCTACCTGTAAAGTAACCTGCCCCTTTTCGGTAAACTTGATGGCGTTGCCTATCAGGTTGGTGAGTACCTGTGCCGTACGGGTAGAATCAGCTACAATCTGGGGTGGCGTTTGCTCGTCATATTCTAAAATCAGGTCTACGCCCTTTTCCTCAGCCAAAGGAGAGTATACCTGGATGAGATTTTTGAGCAACGGCTTAAGGGCTACTGCTTGTCGGTCAAAAGCCACCTTCTCGGCTTCCAGCTTACTAAAATCTAATACGTCATTAATCAGCATCAACAGATTTTCGGCAGAAAACTTAAGTGTATTGAGTACCTCGTGCTGCTTAAAGGGTGGATCGTCCTGTATGAGGTGGTTGGTAAGGCCGATCACGGCATTCATGGGTGTACGGATCTCATGAGACATCACCGACAGGAAGTTGGAGCGGGATTGCAAAGCGGCTTCGGCTTGGTCTCGGGCCATCTTCCAGGCACTGGCGAATTGCTGCGACAGGGTAAGTGACTGCAAAAAGAAGAAGATCATGTAGCCTATGGGCACGATGTACTCGGGTAGATTAAATCCGATCAGGTGGTCGATGACCCGAAGCATAAGTGCCGTGAGGAGAATGATGATACTGGTAAGGCTGTAGACATAACCAATGCGGCGGAATATTGCCGCCCGGATGTAGATGCCTACTCCCGCCAGAATCACAACCATCAGGAAGACTAAATAATAGCTATGCAGCATGGGGAACACCGTGGTAGGCAGTATGACTACAAAGCCCATGTATACCCAAGCAATGAGGATGATTAAGCGTACTCCTAACTTTGGGGTGTCATGAGGATACAGCGATTGGGTGTATTTGACGATGAGGATGGTGGTGAGGTAAATGGCGAAGTATTCTACCCGAATGGCCAGCCACCACGGATACCAGGGTAATAGACCGTGCAATACATAGTTGCCACTGCCGATGATGTAGTAGCTAAAAACGAGGCAGAATAAGGAGAAGTAGAGAATGGAGGCTTGGTGCCTTCCAAAAAGGTATAGCCCCAGAAAAAATAGCCCTCCCATGATGAGTGCTCCGGTGAGCATCATGTCGAATAGCACCAGAAGATCGTACCAGCGAAGTAAAGATTCGCGTTTGCCCAGCACCAGGGCATCTACCGTTCCTCCTCGAAAATGTACAAAATTAGATACCTGCAATATAATTTCGGTAGTATCCGTAATGGTTACTTGGTCCAAAGGCACCGTAACCGGATACCAGAAGGGCTGCGAGGAAGCGGCATCGGGCCCCACTACTCCGTTTTGGCTCACCAGTTTCCCGTTTACATACACACGAAAGGCATTGTACACGGCAGGCGTATAAAGAGCGTATTCCTGGGTAGGATCTAGCACTAGCCGCAACCGATAAGAAGCATAGCTAAAAGAGGGCAAGGATTCACCATCCGGAGTAGTTAGGTCCGTCCAGAGCCCGGGAAAGGACCTATATTCTACAGAATCGGGTGTAGGTTGACCCGGCATCAGGAGTTGCTGCCAGTAGAACTCCCAGTCGCCCTGCAGCGATACACGTTCCTTCTGCGAAAGTACTTCCCTCACATCCCAAAGTCCTTGGGGGCCTTCTACTTGGGCATAGCTGATTAGTGAACGCCCCACAAAAAGCAAAAGCAGGCAAAACCTCAACGCGGTAGAATAATAGGTGGTTTTTGAAAGATAATGCATAGCCAGATGGCGAGCAACCGTAGTTGGTATTGGGTAAGATTATACTTACAACAAATGGAGATAAATAATGATTAAGCCTAAGGCATAGTGAAGCCGAAGAATTCACAGTATCTTTGTTTATAAGCAATCCCGGTCCCGCAGTGAATTATAAAAGGCCCATTGTTCAGTTTTCGCATGCCAATGGCTTTCCTGCAAAGACCTACGAATACATCTTTGACCAAATTCCCGAAGCCGATTTTCGGTTCCTCAATCGTCTGGGTCATGGTCAAATCCCCTTTGAACAGGATTTTAATAATCTGGCTACGGAGCTCATCGTAACGGTGGCAGAGTATGGCCAACCGGTTATTGGGATGGGCCATAGCCTGGGGGGAGTGGTAACCATACTGGCCGCTTCGCGCCGGCCCGATCTATTTGAGCAGGTGATTCTGCTTGACCCGCCTTTCTTTAGTGGCTGGAAAAGGCTGATTATCAAAGG
>DMST01000410.1:52886-62056 GCA_003454975.1 Cytophagales bacterium
GAGACAAACTAGGCCCTACGGAGCGTGCAATTGTGCGTAGGACACACTTTGCCACCCGGGAAGATGCTCTGGCCTACTGGTCTGCTAAGCCTTTCTTCCAGCGGTTTCATCCCAAAACCTTCCGTAGCTATGTAAAGCACGGCCTTACTTATACAGATGAAGGCTTGGAATTGGCCATTTCCCGTGATTTTGAGGTATCGGTTTTTCGCACCATCCTAACCGATAAACCAGAAGGTTTCAAGGATTTGAAGGGGGCACTCATCTTTGGCAACCAAAGCGAATTGTTTTGGAAATCGGATGCACGCTGGTGGCGCAAGGCAGCTCCAGGCATGGAAATGATTTCTTTTGAGGGCGGCCATCTTTTTCCGCTGGAGCAGCCCAATGAAACGGTGAAGTTACTCCGCGAATTGCTCTAAGGGTAGGAGGTAGTATCTTTCGCCCCGAAAACCGGGCCCACCCATGAACATCACCTACATAGACCGCCGTACGGGCAAAGCATTGGTAGAATCGCCTCCCGGCGAAGGCTTTCTAAAGTTTCTTTACCACCACCCACTGGGCGAACTGGCCTTGCAAACACTAGTAAAACGGAAGGCGCTTTCGGCTTGGTACGGACGACGGATGGACGGTAAGGGCAGCGCCGAACGCATTGCGCCCTTTGTGGAGGAGTACAGTATTGACCTGGGTGAATCGGTAAAATCTCTGGAAGAATTTACTTCCTTTAACGATTTCTTCTACCGTACCCTGAAGCCTGAGGCACGCCCCGTAGGCGAGGGGCTAGTGTCCCCGGGCGATGGCAAACTACTGGCTTTTGCTTCACCCAAGCAAGTAAAGGAATTCTTCGTAAAGGGAAGTCAGTTTACCCTGCCACGGTTTCTACAAGACGAAAGCTTGGCACAACAGTTTGCCACTGGCCCGCTGTTGGTTTTGCGGTTGGCCCCCAACGACTACCATCGGTTCCATTTTCCTTATGCAGGCGTACCCTCTGCTTTACATATGATTCGTGGTTGGTACTATTCGGTATCGCCCTATGCGGTGATGCCCAACTTTGGCCGTGTGTTCTGTGAAAACAAGCGAGCCTATACGCGGCTGCGCACGGCGGATCGTGGCGATATCCTGCTGGCACCGGTAGGGGCCACCATGGTGGGCAGTATTCTTTCTACCTATACCCCCGATGCAGAGGTACAAAAAGGGGAGGAGATGGGCTATTTTGCCTTTGGTGGTTCTTCCATTGTCATGCTTTTGGAACCAGGCCGCTTTCAGCTTGATGAAGACCTACTTGAGAATACCCACCAAGGCAAGGAGACCTTTGTTAAGATGGGAGAACACATAGGCAGTTTGGCGTCTTGACGATTAGTCCGGGTTTGAAACATGCAATAGCCTGAATCTTCGCTTGATTAGAATCCGCAATCTTAAGTCCCTTAATTCATCCGCTCTACTTGGAAGACCGATACCCCAACAGAGGTACCAAGCAACGGCGCAGGCTAAAGAGACTCCAAGGAGGAAGGTAGGTTTGTTGGCGGGTAAGCTGTAAGAGCTTTCCTGAGGTGAACTGGCCACCACAAACACGGTCGTACCAGTCTAACTTGGCCTCCATAATGAGGACAAAAGCCTCAAACATAAAATCTACTCTACGATAGCTAGAAGATGCGATAGCCAAGCCGCTAAGAACCTCATAAGCGCGGCGCTGCTGCTGCCGCAAATTTCGCTTTATTGACTGACTGTCAGCCAGTTCTGTTGCCGAGTTACGTACCCCACTTTCCAAATCGCGGTGCAGATCCTGAATGTCGTTGCAGTACTGGGTGAGTGCGCCGAGCTGGTACCAAACATCTGCCTCATCCGGCAACTCAGCAATGGGTACCATACTGCGTACCATCTGATAGGTATACCCTGTTTTGTCCCGTACCCACAGGTCGATATCTGCTGCCGATGCCTCGGCATCCTTTTGCCCTCGGCTATCAAACTGCACCCGATGTACCCGATGGTATGCTTCCAGCACCCGATCCCGGTCCAACTTAGGGTCTAAACTCGCCAGAAAAGCGTTGTGAAATGCACGAAACAGAGCATGATGAGGAAAATCTGGCTGGGAATCCGGATCGCGGGTGAAGGCCTCAATGCCTGCCAAAGGCCGGTCCGTATCATCGATGAGGTAGTCGGCCGCTGCAAATACCGGGGCACTCAAGGCATAGCGCCGTCGGTCAGCGCGGGTGGGAGTGCTACCGTGCAGTCGGTGCACCTGTATCCCCAGCCACAGATCTAGCACCATGTACCAGATCATTTTGCGGTAAATGTGGCTTCCCTCAAAACCGGGATCTACCTCGCCCGCCGTTTGTATGATTTCGTGGGCGTACCTACGGCACTCACGATGTAGCCTGCCTTTGGGGTGGCCGCCTTGCCAGGTTTCCAGGCTCAGCGCCAGCCACCGGACTACATTACCGGGATTTACCATTTGCTGCTAAGCCTGCTAAGTGAGGTTAATCCTCTTTGCGGAACAAAAATTCGGTGTAATAGATGGGAGGTTCGGTCTCCGTACCAGGAGTTTTGATGGACTTCTCCATGTCTAACAGCTCCCAGCTACGCTCCACCATGTAGTCGATGATCCCCACCATAGAAGCCTTGGTTTTCAAGGTATTCTGTAAGCCTTCGGCAAAGAGTAACTGATCTGGGTTAGAACCACAGTCGGCTCTCACATCCAGTTTGTGACTTTCTTGGGTGGGAGAAACTTTGATCAGGCAATGACGCTGTGCTTGTGCAGCACTTGCCGTCAAGGCCAGAACGAATCCTGCAATCATCCATTTTTTCATACCGGAAAGATAAGGGCTTTTCTAAGATTCGAAAACGACACAAAGAAACGGATAGTGTAGTCCGAATGAAGGATAAGATGGGTGAGGATTGCCTTAATCGATGAATCCGAGCCAAGGAGCTACGGAGTAGAATTTAAAGATGACGAATTTTTAAAGGACCTTTGGTTGGATTTGTCTTACCTGCCTCCTAGAATGAGAAAATAAAGTAAGCGTAATCTCCCCATCCCTATGAATTATCAAACCTACGCACCCCATCAGGATTTAGCTTCACTCGTAAGCTGTTACTGGACCTTAGAAGTACCTGCCTCTCCTGATACGCAAAAGCAGCGAATCATCCCGGATGGCACCATCGAGATGGCCTTCATCCTGGGGGATGACATCAAGCGATATACCTCGGAGGATACCTACATCTTACAGCCCCGGTCCATGGTACTAGGCCAAACCATTGCTCCTTTCTACATAGAGCCCACGGGGCACGTGAACACTTTTGCCATCCGGTTTTATCCCTACGGGTTTGCCAATTTTGTTTCCGTACCCATTCGGTCTTTGGCCAATACGGAAACACCTCTCGAATCCTTGTTCGATAAAACAGAGGCGGAGAACCTTGCGCGAGAAATAGTGAAAGCTGAAGAGACACAGCAGAGGATCCAGATCATCGAAACCTTCCTGTTGGATAAGCTGAACAATCCTGCTACGGTAGACCATATCGTGAGTACCACCATCGATGCCTTGTTGGCTACCAAGGGCACAGCCTCCATTCGGGACATCCTGAAGGATGATTCATCAAAAAGGAGACAGCTGGAAAGAAAGTTTGTTAACCACATAGGCCTTAGCCCAAAGCAACTTGGGAAAGTCATCCGCTTGCAAAGCGCTTTAAAAATGCTGCTGAATGAGGAAGGTGAAAACCTGACCCACATTGCCTATGAAAGTGAATATTACGATCAAGCACACTTCATCAAAGATTTTAAGGAATTCACAGGCATCAGCCCAAAGGAGTTTCTAGGCAATGAAAGTATGCAGCTTTCGGCAGCATTTTACAAGTAAGAGGTAAAAAACCCTACGCACCCAAAAGCAACGGTTGTCGCATTTTTACAATTTCATCTCTCCTTCGTATTCCACCTTTATTTTATCAATCTACACATACATCATGAAGAGATTCCTTTACCTATCTGCGGCCCTTATCCTAGGAGGGCTTTGTGCCTGTAGCACAGGCAATACTGCAACTACAGAAGACCCAATGGCAGATACATCAGTACCACAAAACGAAAAAGTTATGAATAGCTTTGTATCCATTTTTGAAATTCCGGCCACCGATATTTCACGAGCCATCCATTTTTATGAAACGATTTTAGATCTTAAAATCGAGGCTATGGAGTTTCCCGGCATAGAGATGGGGCTTTTCCCTTACGAAGACCAAATGGTGACGGGAGTTATCATGAAAGGGGAGGGATACCACCCTTCGGCAGAGGGTGCCGTCATCTATCTGAATGGGGGCGACAATCTGCAAGTGGTACTGGACAAAGTGGAGGCCAATGGAGGAACGGTGTTGGTGCCCAAAACACCGCACGCGGATGAAGTAGGCTTTTTTGCCTTATTCCTTGACTCTGAAGGGAACCGGTTAGGCTTGCATTCTCCGAACTGAATGGCAGAGGATCGAAGTCCTTTCTTCGATCCTCGTATTGGGGACGCTAAAACTTAAAGGTGGCCCCCAGCCCAGCACTGAGGTTGGCCAGTTGCAGGGTGTAGGCCGGCACCACCACCCTAAGCAGTTCGCCAGCGTGCTCTACTTCGGCAATTTCCTTGCTACCTGCATACTGGGCTACCCCGTGTGCCCGCAGGCTGAAATTACGGGTGAGAGCATATTCATATGATGCCCTAATATGGCCGGTGGGGCGTAAAAAATTGTTGGCAAAGGATTGACCCGATCCGGCCAATGGGAAAAAGAAAGTGGTATTATCACTGAAGGAGATATGCTTGGCCTCCACACCTAGCAACAGCCCTGCACCGGCCCCCACAGACAAGCGATGCCTTTGTTTTAAGTAAGGGTCTGGCGTGATCAGGTCGTAATCTCCGGTGAAAACCCACTCGTGCATATTGATGTCCAAGTAGGTGCTTGATACCTCCTATGCAGTAGTATCAAAGCCTTGATGACTGCGGGCCGTGCCTAGCCAGTTAACCTGCCGGTAGGCAAGGCCTACCTGCCAGCGAGGAGCCATGGCATACGTCAGGGAAATTTCTGGAATCGGTCGCGGATTGGTAAAAATAATCTCCTGAGGCGACGGAATATTGGCGAGTACCTGGAAAATGTTAGTGCCAATATAGAAGGGATGCGACAAGGAAACACTAGCGCTCCATTTGTGAGGCCGGAAGGCCTTCTCTACCTGGTGCATCACCGGGTTCAGACTCGCAATGGCCTCCGGATTGGCCTTTTCTGGGGCATACTCAGGCAGTTGCAAAGCTACCTCCCAGTGGCTTACTTGATTGAAGCGGCTTAACTTATTCATTAAGTGTGTCCAGCCACGAGCATCCCCGACCGGCAAATAATACGTGCGCTGGTAGGGATGATACAGCTGGGCAATGGCCGCCGCAGGTGCTGCCACCAGGGTGCCAAAAAGTAAGCCGTAGCCAATGCCTTGACCAATGCTTTGTTCAAACAAGATCCAGCCTGGTGACTGAATCGCCGCTATACCCAGCCCACTCAGCAACGGTAGGGTATTCTGGTAGGATAAGGACCGCAAAGTGATGCTAGCAATGTCCTCTGGAGGAATTAGCCTCACTTGCATGCGGTCAGCCGGCACAAAGGGCAATGCTTCGTCCAGCAGCAACGCCACTCCTTCTGGAAAAGCCCCCAGAAAGAAGCCGGCCGCCAAGCTACCGTCCTGCTGCTTAACTTGTGCGTGGCGAGCATGGCGTCCCCATTCCCGGGAGTAGGATTTCCACTGTCGGTGTTGGAAGCCATCGGGTACCGGGTAGCGGTATGGGGAATTCTTTTGGGCTTGGGATGAGAATGGAATCCACAGAACAGTGAATACCAAGAAAAGCAAGAACCAATTCGTTCTCATAAGATTACTCTGGTTAAAGGTGAATAGTAAAGTGTTATAGGTGTTCTCTGGTATGCGCCAGAGGGTACTTGGTACAGGTACAGCCTAGGTTTACGAAACCCAAAGGGCATTAATACCTGTTTAGTTGGGGAACGAGAGGGTCAGTCCTCTTAGTATGGTGGTACGCGAGATAGAGGAGAATTGCGTGGGAATTTGGTCACAAAGTGGGCTACAACCGGAAATTGTACACGCTCTCTCAATAGGGATGACACCTAGGGTGGTGGCAAGGCCCTTGCCTTTTTAGGATAACTCCAGCCTTTGCGCTACCTGCCATTCCCAGCGAGCCAAAACCAGTACAATAGTCAACTCGCCTAAAAAATAAGCCCAACCCCAGAGGGTGAGCGAAGTAGCGTGTACGATTAGTAAGATGGCTGATAGTACTACGTATGCGGAATTACCAAGAGCAATGGTTTTGAGATTTGTTTTTATAGTAGACTGCCTGAAGTAGCTGGCTACATCAAAGAGGAAGAATGCCACGGGAAAGATGGCCAGCAAATACAAAGCTGTAATCGGCATACCGATGGTTTCGGCAAGGCGAGGCAACACCAGCCCGAGCAGTACGGCAGAAAGCAAGGCTCCCGCACCATCCAGAAGGAAAAGGCGACGTGGACGTTGGGGTAGGGTAGAGAGCAAACGCATAGCTATTGAGGAAACGCAAGGTATGGGCAATAGTTTGGCACATTGGCCTAAGTTTTTACCAGCTAGAACTAAAGAGTGTACAAAGTGGGGGGCTGGAATTATGAAATCAATTTCTATCTAAAACGTAACGGTTCGTCCTACGCTGTTAGGTTCTGTAATCCCAAATGAAAATCTTAGTTAAATAGTTACGGATACCCAAGGATTGGAGTATCCTTAGTATTTCCCATTAAAATTAATAGGACATGAAAAAGGAAATTTAAATACTCAAGAAAAAGCATTTGAAAACCATCCTTGGTGGTCCCAAAATCTATAACAAGGGCCCGAGCGGAACTTAAGTTTTAATTAAATAAGACAGGGTGAGATTTATGAATTCCATCTTTTGAAATAAATAGTGTACTAAAACGACAGTCCTCGTGCTCTTGAAAAATCTAATCAAGAAAATCAAAATGCAAAACTTAAAGAACCTCAAGAGTGGTCCTCACATCATTAATAAAGATGGAGGAATGTAAGACCTTTGGTGGGTAGTTTGGGCTGATTTCCATCCACAAGCTCTGGTGCGGCTATAGATGGAATGAATTTTAAGTATTGATTAACCAATACCGAAGCGGGAAGCCTGTGGTGAAACCTACTCCCACCACAGGCAGCTAGCGGGGTTCATCGCTGTTGCCTGGTAGATCATCCCCGATTCGGGTAATGGCCTCACCCAGGCGGTAGAAGGCATGCTGTACCAGAGTCCGATTGTTGAGGGTGATCTGGGCAGTGCCTTGCATGCCAACCAACAGCGGTTTGGGAAACTCTGCTGCGTTTACCCAAATGCGTACAGGATACAGGCCGCTCGTTTCTGCTGACTGGCCTACTGAGATTACAGTGCCTGGCAGGACACCGTCTTCGTACACGGGATAGCTGGCTAGTTTTAGGTTCGCATCTAGCTCCGGCTGCAGTTTGCCTATCTCTAGAGAGGAAGCCAGCGCAAAGGCTTCCAAGCTATCGTTGGATTGGCGTACGCGCACCAGCAGACTACTAGCGGGCAGCTCCTCCAGCCGGGGATGCAGGTATTCTATCAGGCCATCGGCTTCGGCCAGCAAAGTAAGCCGTCCCTCGGTGAGTGTGAAGTCACCATAGAACTCCCGTAACACCTGCTGTGAAATGGTGTATGCCTGCCATAGGGCCAGGCTATCGGCTTGACGTTGTAGCCGCAATTGGTCGGCTTGGGCCTTGGCCGTGGCCAGAGTCTCCTCCAGTTGGGCTTGCCGCTGGCGCAGGGCCGTCAGCTCTGCCGTATACAGTGCCATGGCTTGTTCCTTATTGGCTCGTTGATTGGCCGCTCGTAGCAGGGCTTCGTCCAGAATTACATCCGCAATTACTTCCTGGTCGTTCAATACCTGGTTCCGTTGGGCAATCCGGCTCATGGCCCTACTTTGATCTCCTAGCGCTTGGGCAGCGCTATCTGACACCTGTCTATAGGTCCGCAAATCGCGCTGAGTAGCGGCTACCTCTACCCGAGAACGGTTTTGCTGCTGAACCAAATCACTGAGCTGCTGCCGATACAGTCGGTAGCCCTCCTCCTGAAAGCGGGCCCAATTAGTTTCCGCCGTACGGAACTGGAATACGCGCTCAGTAAGCTGCGGCGAGGACAGGGTGAGCAGCGGGTCACCAGCTTGCACGGTATCACCCAGGGCCACCCATTGGGCATGCAAGGTAATGGGCTCGGGGTAGGAGATGCGCTGTTCGGGTCCGCCACCTTCTAGCCGTACGGGCAAGTGAACATAGCGCGGAATGCGCACTGTAGAAGCAAGCACTACAAACACGGATAGGATTACCAATCCACCCCAGATCAAGAGGCGTGTAATCCGCTTACCCAGCGGCCGTAATGGCACATCGTCTTCCTGAAAAATATCTTCTAACTGATGGGGCTCCATGTCCTCCCAATAGCGTCGTTCTACGGCCATAGCTATACGTTGATGTAGGAGTTCATAAAGGTTTGGTAAACACCGGGTTGGTCCTTCAGGTGCTCGTGCGTGCCTTGCTGCACAATGCTCCCCTGATCCATCACCAATATCTTATCGGCCGTGCGCAGCGTGTGCAGCCGATGGGCAATGGAGATGATGGTTTTGTCGTGAAACTGCTCGTGTACGCGGTCCATTAGCAGGCGCTCTGTCTCCACATCCAAGGCACTACTGGCTTCATCCAGGATAATGATGTCAGGGTTGGAAAGAAACAGCCGGGCAAAGGCCACCTTGAGTCGTTCACCGCCCGAGAGGTTGACACCCGTTTCGCCGATCATGAGGTTGAAGCCCGTGAAGTTCTTTTGTACCAATCCCACCAGATCGGCCTTTTCGGCCGCCGCGAAAATCTCCTCGTCTGTAGCATTGGGGTTGCCAAAGGCGATGTTTTGTTTCAGACTGGCATCAAACAAGTATACATCTTGTGGAATGAAGGAGAAGGTGCGCTGCCAGGCCCGCTGGCTGAGCTGCCGCAGCTCAGTACCGTTAAGCAAGATCTCACCCTCGTACTCAGAATAAAAGTTGGCCAGTAGTTTCACCAAGGTGGTTTTACCGGACCCGTTGCGCCCCACAATGCCCACAAACTCACCAGGGGCGATGGACAGATTCACGTCTTTGAGGTTATA
>DMST01000410.1:62106-67715 GCA_003454975.1 Cytophagales bacterium
TCTTTGAGGTTATAATGGTCATCGCGCGGGCGGTATTTAAAACGTAGGTCCTGCATCCGGATGGCTACCGGGCTTTCCAGGTCAGCTTTGCCTACACTGCTACGCGGTCGTCGAGGTTCTGCAAATACATCGTTGAGCCGATCGAAAGTAACCGTGAGTTCCGTAAAGAAGAACCATAGCTGCCGCAGGTTTTGCGTAGCCCGCAGCACCAGGGTGAAAAGCGTGGTATAGGCAATGTAGCTACCAATGCTCAACTGGCCCTGAAAGGTGTAGAAAGCACCCAGCCAATAGATTACCATCTGCACAGCAAAGATGAGCGTATTGAGCCAGGTATTGAGCGTAATCTGCATCTTCGAGGCATCCACCACCTGATTGAGCCCTCGGGTGTAGCTGTTCTTCCACTGCCAAAACTGAAGCTTTTCTATGCCCAACAGCTGCACCGACTGTATGCCCAGCAGCGCATCCAGAAACTTCGCCAAGGTTTTGTTTTTGGCCGTAAAAACTCGGTTTTCCAGGTGGATTACCTTGCGCGACAGGCTTACAATCACCACCATGTAGACGATCACGAAGGCTAACACGACCAGCGAGAGCTGCACGTTGAAGAGGAACAGGACCAGCAAGTAGAGGGGCAGAAAGGCAAAATCGATAAGACTCTCCAGCACGGTAGGGTTCATGGCATTGCGGATCTTCACATTATCACCAAAGCGGGTAATGAAATCCTCACGGCTATGCCGGTCGAAGTAGGACTGCTGCAAGTGGATGAGATGATCGAAAAACTTGCTAAAGAAATTGCGCTCAAAAGCCACTCGAAAGTCGGCCAGCCATACATTACGCCCGTAGGAGAGGAGGACTTGACTACCAAACACCAGCAGCAGCGCTAGCAGGATTGCATAGAGCAGCCGCAGGTTCTGATTTACAAGTACCTCGTCCAGGATGATCTGGGTAATGAAAGGTAACACCAGCGTGAGTTGCAGTAGCAATAAGGTGATGCCGAAAATGCGAAGTAGCAGTCCGCAGCTGGCGCGCAGGGTGGAAAGGTAATAGGCCTTCCAGATGCCCTGCCGTCGCTCGCGCATTTCGCGGGCCAACTCGGTGAGCTCGTTGTGCTGAAAGAGCTCCGGCCCCGGATTGAGTGCTAGAATAATGCCATTCCATTTCTTCTCAAATCCTTCCCGATCCAAGGTATATTTCCCAACCCCCGGATCAGCGATACACACCTTATCCTTAGTGATGCGGTATACCACCACAAAGTGATTGCCCTCATAGTGGGCAATGCAGGGCAGCTGCACCTCCATCAGGTGGTCGTACCCCATTTGGTAGCCGTCCGTTTCAAACCCAAAGCCCTCGGCTAGCTCACTAATGGTATACAGGTCCACACCCTCGGTAGTCACTTCGGCCTCTTGGCTCAGGAAATGCCGTACATTGAAGAAACCATAGGACTTTAATATCATGGCCAAGGCGGTGGTACCACAGTCCATTTTGTTGCCTTGATGGATAAAGGGAAAGGGTTGAAGACGTTTCACAGCTTCGAAAGTAGTATATTTTGACCTTACAGAAAGGCTCCTTTTGGGAAGATGCTGGTTCCTCCCGTTGCCCAGTTAACTACGTTTTCTCTACTATTTGAAATGCTTCGTGGTTCCTTTGCAAAGAAATTATGGCATCATTGATATGTTAAAATCAATCTGTTCGGTTCCCGTATTGTTGATAATAGCCTCAATTTTAAAACTTCAACACTATGCAAAATGCTCAGGTGTATCTGAAAGGTAAAACCCCTCTGTCCGCACAAGCCTTGAAATCAGAAAAGGGTGGGCTACCCAGGGATACGCGTAACGATGATTAGGGACGAAAATTCGAATAAGGGTACGAAAGGGAGGATTAACCAAGTATGAGATTGGCCTATGCTTTATAGTTTTATGCCTTTCATTAATCAAACTAGTTAAGCATGAAAAAGCAAAACAATTCTACTTCCGTTAAGTCCTTGTCGAAAGACCAATTGAAAGATATTGTAGCTGGCGATATGTATTTGCACAACCCTCCTGGGGACCATGACCGCAGCCGAGAACGCACTAACGGTTAATCAGGACGCACACTAATATAAGCCATCCTCATCAGGGATGGTTTTATTTTCACAAAAAGTAAGGCACAAAAAAAGACCGCAGGGCTACTGCGGTCTGAATGTTGTTTATATTCTTCTTCGTTACAGGTCTCTACGTACCTCAACAGCATTCATGCCCTTAGGACCTTGCTCTAACGTGAAAGTAACTTTGTCGTTGAGGGAGATTCGGTCGATCATCCCGTTCACGTGTACAAAGTATCGATCGTTGGTTTCAAATTCCTTGATGAAACCGTAGCCCTTGTCATCGTTGTAATAGTCTACGCGTCCCTTGCGAATTATTTCGGTTTCGTCTACCGTATCACGGGATGCGGCCCCCAACTGGATACTATCCAAATCTACCTCTTTTTTCTTGTTCGGATCGGGGGGAGTATCTACTATGTTTCCGAACTCATCTACGTATGCCATCATGGCATCCAAGCCACCACCGCTAGAGTTGGACTGGCGTTCCTCTTTGCGTTGTGCTTTCGCTTCCTTCTTTTTCTTGCGTTTTTTCTCTTTTTCTTTTTTACTAAAGGTCTCTGAAGATTTACCCATTCTGTCTGTTTATAGTGATAAGATTACCCTGCGAGTGCGGCCTTTCAACTTTGAAAAGCAATCATCCCACAAAGGTACACAGAATATAACCCAATACCACACCTAAATTGTTCCCTTGACGGTAAGATTTACGCTGAGGGCCATTAGAAGCTATATTTTTTTGAAATATTTTGAGAAGCGTCGAGAAATGCCGTTTCAATTTGAAGTTTTTAGTTGCATCTACAACCCCCACTTTACCTTTGTAGGTATTCCTTCATAGGAAATGACTGCGGTAGGGCAGAATTGGGCAGGTACAGCGGATGGTGTGGATGGCCTTGTTTGGTGACTTGACCAATGCTCACCCACCGGCAAGAATAGTGTTGGCTGAGTTGGTAAATATCGTGCAGACAGGGTAGAAGGTATTTTCGTTTCTCTATCAAGGTGCCCCAGGCTGCCCACACCGTAACGGGGCGTACTGCCAGTAGCGTTTCTATGTGTTGCAAATTCTGCTGATGGTAACTGCGGTTAATGCGCTTGTGCAGATCATTGGGATTGGTAGCCCGCTGGGGGTAGACATTGAGCATTATCCAGCCGGAATACCCCAGTCGGTCGGCTGCCCGCTCTACACAACGTACCGTACCGTCTATTTGGCCCGGCCGGGCAGTGCTGGGATTGATGCCAAAGCATATCAGTGGATTATCCCCTTGTATTCCCAACACATAGCGCGCCCGATCATGGGTACTGGTTTCGTACAGCCAGGTAGGTTCAGGAGAAATCATGGATGGGCTAATCAATACTTCCTTGGCTTAGATGCTATTCAAAAAGGTTAACAAATGGTCCCGAGTGATTTGTTGTTGCGCAGGGCGTGAAAGCGTAGCCCTTTCATCCGTAAGCAAGCGGCCCAAGTGGCCAAACTGCGAATGGTTTCCGCCCTCTACCAATTGCAGCACCGTTCCCAAGGGTAGCAGATGCTCGTTGCCAAGCACCTCATCCACACTTGCCAATCCATCATGCTCTGCATATAATTTCAAGGTAGGCAGGTCCTGTCCAGCTAAGCTATAATCACGCGGATGTGAGGTGCCGAGTAGGAATAGGCCCAACACCTGTCCTGGGTTCTCGTACACCCACTGCGCCGCCATCTTGGCCCCCTGGCTATGCCCGCCCAGGACATACTTGCCCGAATCCAAATCAAATAGCCCCCCAACCTTCTGATAGTCCCAAACCGGCATCCGCCAGTCCATGCGGATGAGGTGGCAGACATAACCGTTTTCGGCTAACTGTCGACACAAGGGTGCGTAGGCTTTGGGGTCAGTAAGTCCTCCTTGGAAGAAGATCACCTCTAACTCTGAAGCTTCGCCAACGGGGGCAAAAGTGTAGTAATCTGCGGTCTTTTCTACCCGTACTTCCCCGTTAGTATCCAGTACGCCCTCCGGCAACCCACGTGACTGATAGGTAGTCCATTGCCATACAAAAAATACACCCACCAGGGTAAACCAAATCAACCGAATGCGCCTGCGAAGTTTGGATTTCATGAGAGTAAGATAGTTAGTTTTCAAAGAGCAATTCACCCGATGCACTACTCTTTTTTATGGGTTGGCGGCCAAACCAATGGGTCCAAACCTGTAGCAGCGTGTCGCGGTTCACCTAAGGCATCTAACAAGCAAACGAACGAGGAGTTAAGGAGAAAAGAAACCCACATGAGACGCCCAAAGTCTTCTGCTTCCTTTATTCTTTGTTGCCTATGGGTATCCCTCTGTTGTAGCTCTCAAATGGCTTGGGCTCAATACGATACAGTTTTCTGGTGGGCTCCGCCCGATATCTCACGTACGCTGGGGGATCAGCCCCTTATTTTGGAGCTGGTCGCGGGTGAAGCAGACATTACCGTGGAGATGACGCGGCCAGGTGACCCCAACGGTCTAATTACCCGGTATCCCATCGCTAGCCAGCGTGTAAGTTTGGTTTCATTTACTGAGGAGGAATTGCTGGGAGTTTCCGTAGAGCACCCTACAGGATCCAAAAGTATTTTGCTAAGGGCTGATGGCCCCTTTACGGCTACCTACCGATTGGCGGCAACTCAATACCAAGAATCTTACGTGCTAAAGGGAACCCAAGGGCTAGGGCACCAATTTACCGTACCCGGGCAAATAGAGTATAGCATAGATCCTTCGCCCCCTTCGGATGCCGCCACGGCATTGGACATCGTGGCTACCGAGGACTTCACGGTGGTACAGGTGGTGCCGAATTTTAGCCCCATAGAAGGGGCAGAGGTAGGGGATACTCTCGTGGTGGCCTTGCACCGGGGGCAGACCTACCGCGTGAGGGGCCCTGAACGGAGCAACCCCAATGCCCTTGGAGGCAGTCAAGTACTGAGTAGCCGCCCCGTGGCCATCACCTATACTATGGAGGGCATTGACTATTTGCACCGTTCGGTGATCTTGGGTGACCAACTCTACCCGGATAACCTGGCCGACACTGACCACTTCTCTGGCTTGACCACGGAGAATAATGAGACCATTGATATAAATCAGATAACCTCCTTACAAGACAGTACCGAGGCCGCTTCATCCAAACTGGGTTTTGGGGTATTCCAAGGTTTGTTTGCCCGCGGAGACTCCTGGAGTATCCCCACCACGAGAGAAATCATACGGGCCAACGCACCGGTGATCTCCATGCAGGTGGTAGAACAAGAAACTATGGACCTTTCCGCCTCCATAGTACCGGCCATTACTTGCAACGGTGCAAGGGGTATTCCCTTGTACCGCAGTCAGCTGGGAAGTTTTGTGCTGGCCCTGGCTGCCGAACAGTCAGCAGTAGATGGCTTTCGGTTCAATGGGGACAGCACCGTGATCCGGGCAGAAGACTTCAATCCTATAGAAAACACACCGTATGCCAGCGCCTACATTGATCTATCGGCGGTAGGTACTTTTCCCCGGCAAGTGTATTGGCTAGAAAATACCCAAGGATCCTTCCAAGTGGGGCT
>DMST01000410.1:67757-74781 GCA_003454975.1 Cytophagales bacterium
CTGGGGCTATTAGAGGAGGGTGAGAACGTACAGTTTTTCCAGCACTATTCTACACAAGCTAGTTTGAACCTGGGTGGGGATTTTGCGCTATGCGAAAATGAAACCCGGACGATACAACCCTACGTACGCGGTGAGGGGCTTACCTACCGGTGGAGCGATGGCACAACGGAACCAACCCTGGAGGTGTCGGCACCTGGCAACTATTGGGTAGAGGTAACCAACTCCTTTGGTTGTGTCCTGCGCGATGCCGTAACGGTGACTGGGTTGGCAAGCCCGCCCCAGGTAGCCCTACCAGATACGCTCATTTATTGCGAAGGGACCCCGCTTACAGTGCAAGCCCCTGATAAATACCTGGGCTACCGCTGGAACGAAGGGGCGGGAAAGGATAGCACTTTCACGGTAACCGATACGGGCTACGTACGGCTAGATGTACTGAACAAAGCAGGGTGCACGGCTACCGATTCGGTGTACGTAGGTCTCCGGTTACCTCCGGTGTTAGACTTGGGTAGGGATACCGCCCTGTGCCCGGGTGATACTCTCCGGCTGGATGCTGCGGTGGGGGAACCCGCCAGCTACCTATGGAACACCGGCAGCGCGGATTCCTCCCTACTCGTGGTGGATTCCACGGGTACGTATGAAGTGCAGGTAGCCGTGGACAATTGCGTCTTGCAAGACGCGGTAGAAGTTCTCTACTACCCCAAGCTACCCGAGCCCATCCTGACGGGCAGTGGGGTGGTATGCCCAGGGGTAGTGGGAGTGCCCTATGGCATTGCCAACCGGGAGGGGAGCACCTACGCCTGGGAGGTGCAGGGCGGGGCATTCCAGATCCCGTCAGGGCCTGATACCTTGATCTTGGTGGATTGGGGCGCTTCCAATTCCTCTGCGAGTGTAGCCGTGCAGGAAACCACGGAGAATGGATGCGTGGTGGAAAAAGCCCGGCTTCCGGTCCGCATACAAGTAGCCCTGGAACCGGATACTCCACGCGGAGAGGCCTTAGTATGCGCTAACGACTCTGTGCAGGTATACACCACCTCTTTCACTCCAGGCTCGGTGTACAACTGGCAGTTGGCCGAGGGAGGCCGGATCCTCGCTGGGCAAGGCACATCAGAGGTAACGGTTCTTTGGGAGCAAGAGGGCCAGTGGCCCCTTTGGGTAGGGGAGTCAAGCATTACTGTGGATACCGTATGCGACGGTGCTAGCGATACACTGAGGGTAGCGGTATACCGGGACTCGGCCACCCTGGACCTTGCTTATGTAACCCGGCTGGGGCCAGAAAGCCAAGGGGTAGAGATTTCTATCCGCTCTACCAATATGCCTGATACTACCATCCTCCGTTTGTTTCGTCGCCCCAGTGGGGGGCCTTGGCAGCAAGTATTGGAGCCGGGTTCCCAAACCGGACTTCTCGTGGATGCCCCCGGGCTAGTGCCTCCCGTATGGGAGTACGAATCCCGACAGCTCAACGGCTGCAACCAATGGGTGCGCAGCCCTACCCATACCACCTTGGCTATGGCCCAGGATACGGCCACAAGCCTTGCTACATCTACCCAACTTTATTGGAATCCATACAGGGAATGGCCCGGTGGAGTGGTGAGGTATTTGCTGTATCGGCAGCTGGACCAAGAACCTACGTATCAGTTGTATACCGAAATTCCTGGTTCCGACACGGCATACTTGTATTCGGCTGGGGCCGAAGGTTTTCTCCATCGTTTTTATGTGGTAGCAGAAGGTGCTGTTCCACAACAGCGGTCCCTATCACTGGGTGTAACGGCGACCTTCGAAAATCCATTACGCTTTCCTACGGTGTTCACTCCTAATGCGGACGGCTTCAATGACACCTACGTTATTGATAATGCCCCCCTATACACCCCCAACTCACTGACCGTAGTAAATCGCCACGGCGAGGTCGTATTTAGTCAAACAGACTATGACAATACCTGGAATGGGGGAAACCTGCCTGAAGGAGTTTACTATTTTCTCTTCGAAAGCCCAGGAACCAACCAGCCGGTAAAGGGAGTGATTACGCTACTGCGGTGAAGATAGCGATGGAGCCAGAAACACCGTATTTCCGGCTCGCGTAACGAGAGGTGTCAATTAGGTGCAGAATACTTCACCAAGTCAATCCCAATGCCGTTAGGGTCCAAGATGGCAAAGTGGCGGTCACCCCAAGGTTCGTCGCGCAATTCAATTTGAATGTCCACGCCCTTTTGCTTGAGGGTTTCATAGAGTCCATCCACATCCTCTACCTCGATGGTAAGGTACATGCCTTGGCCCGGGTAGGCTGGCTGGAAAAGGGGCTGCTGACTAGGATGGTTCGGCAACAGAAAGCTAAGCTGTGCCTGCCCTCCGGGTGTATGCAATAGCAGATAAAACTCGTTTTCAAACGAGACACCAAAGTCTAAATACTCCTGGTAAAACTGCTTGGTTTCTTGGAGTTTTTCCGTGATAATTCCGGCATTAAGTTTCATAGTAGAGTGTGGGATAGAGGGTTCAGGAATGGATTGGCTAAAACCTTGGCACAGAGAGCCTAAGGCAAAAAAGGCAATGAGTATAATCCTTCGCATTTCCGTTTGATTTGATGATGAAACAAAGCTAAAGAGGGGGCGAAAGGGAGGATTGTAAAAATCGGACATTTGCCGTTGGAGCGGGGGCACGCCTTGCCTTCGATACAGCTATTGGCGGCTGAGAATCCCAGAACCAAAACCACGACTCCTCTAGTGGGGGCTTCCTGAAATTGGAAACCTACGGCGCTTTAACCGGCCAGGTCGGCAAATTCCATTCGGAATTGACTGGGCGACTGTCCGGCCATGCTACGGAAAAAATAGCTGAAGGAGGTTACATCCTTAAAGTTGATGTCGTAGGCTATTTGCTGCACCGTATGGTCCGTATAGAGCAGTTGCCGACGGGCCTCCAGGTACCGTCGATCGTTAATAATCTGGAGCGGTGTTTTTGGACTGTATTGATGGAAGATATTGGCAACCGTCTTGGGCGATTTGTGCAGTAAGTCGGCATACTCGCTTACCTTGGTGCGGGTGCGGAAGTGTTTCTCTACCAAAAAATTGAACTCCCGGATGAGTCCGGCGCCCTTGTCATCAGGGATCACATGCAGGTTTTGCTTGCGGTGCAGCCGCAAACATAAGATAAGGAAACGTTTGAGCAGCAAACGTAGCATCTCTAGCTTTAAGGATTCCATCTCCTCAATCTCCATCTGCATACTATCCCAGATCAATTGAAAATATCCTTCCTGATCCGATGGCAGATGTACCTGAGGAATGGATGATGCGCCAAAGAAAAGTACCCCTTTACAACCTACCTCACTGTCGTCTTCCTCAACACAGTAGAAGGGCCGGTTGAACTGAATCACGTTCATCTCGGTGAACGTAAAGCGGTCTACCCGGTGGTGTTCGGTTAGAAACATCAGACAATGGCGTGGCAGGCTCAACGTCTGCTTGTCAATCATGAACATGGCCTCGTGTCCGGTATTCCAGGCTATGGTGAGACCGGTTCTCAGGTCTTCATCGAACATATAGGATTCCTCAGGGCTGATGCCCGAGGCAAAGAAGAACTCATCAGTGGCCGTTTGGAATTTCATGCAGACCTAAGGTAGGGTAGGCTACAATTAAACCAAAAAAGCCCACCGAAATATACGGTGGGTCATAATTATGGGCCTATTTAGCTTTTGCCGCAGGCTGCTTTTCTAAAGCCACGGCATTGATACAGTAGCGCAGTCCAGAAGGAGCTGGCCCGTCTGGGAATACATGGCCCAAATGCGCATCGCAGGTGTTGCAGACGGTTTCTATCCGGCGCATGCCAAAAGAGTTATCCTCTATGTAAGCGATGGCATTCTCTTGAATGGGCTGGGTAAACGAGGGCCAGCCGCTTTGGCTATCGTATTTCTCACCGCTATCAAACATGGGCGTACCGCAGCACGCACACGTGTATTGGCCTGGTTCAAAGAGCGAACACATATCCGAGCTGTTGCGCATTTCGGTACCCTTCTGCCGGGTGATCCGGTATTGCTCCGGGGTAAGTTGCGCACGCCATTCGGCATCCGTTTTCACTACCCTACGGTCAGGGGTAGGATTTCCCTTACGGGCATAGTCTAGTACATTTTTCCAATTCATCTCAGTTCCTATTAGGGTTGGTAATCACCTCTACTTGCATCAAAAACTCAATCACCTTTTCGGCAGGCATCTCACAGGGTTTCAAAGCTTCGCCCTTCCGGGTGAGGTACAAATTGAGACTCACCAGATCAGTGCCCTTCAGCTCGCGCGCTAATACTTTGTAGCTACGCCCTGCATTGAACACTTCTTTTACAATCCCGTATTTTCTTCCCCGATACAGCCCTTCGCTATATCCAGTGGGTAATTGGTGAATGTATTTGAGTACCGTAGAGGTAGTATCCATTCTATGGAGTATTGATCATTTGGCATAGGGGAGCCGGCTCACAATGGGTAACCCTATGCCCCAACTACTTACCTATTTCCATCAAGCAGTCTCTAGTCTCAGCCGATCAGCGTACTGCTTGCGCAGTTTCATGATTTTCGGATCGATCACCACCTGGCAATACCCCTGGTTTCGGTGTTGGTTATAATAGTCCTGGTGGTAAGATTCTGCCGGATAAAAAGTATCCAGATCCTTCACTTCCGTCACAATACTGTCCCTGAACTCAGGAGACAGCTTTTGCAGTACCTGCTCGGCAATGGCCCTTTGCTCAGCATTGTGCGGCAATATGATGGATCGGTATTGCGTACCTTGGTCCGCTCCCTGGCGATTAACAGTGGTGGGGTCATGGCTTGTCATAAATACCGAAAGCAAATCAGCGTACGAAATCACTGCCGAATCAAAGGTAACCTGCACTACCTCAGCATGCCCCGTGACACCGTTGCACACCGCCTCGTACGTAGGGTTTGTGTCGTGGCCTCCAGCATATCCAGACACCACTGATTCTACTCCCCGCAGGCGTTGTATCACCGCCTCAACACACCAAAAACAACCACCTCCAAAGGTGGCTTTTTGTAGCTCGTTCATATGATTTCTCCTTTTGTTTATTTCTCCTTTGTGTGGATCACCCACCCAGATATTAATGACTCTACCGGATGTTGATACCTGATTATATGAACGAGAGGGGGCCGGTTTTTGCCGTTGGCATATTTCCTGAGGTGTTAGGAAAAATTCCCGAGTTGAGGAGATTATGGCGACTAGTAACTATTCCTGGAGATTCAGTATAAAGATCGGCCAGCTTACCTACTCTTTAGTTTAGCATGGCGGTTTTCATCATGCTGTTCGGGAATGATTCATGGCGTTTGTTCCGGCTTTTCTTGAGTTATACCCTTAACCAAATAAAGGCCATCTGACTCACCGTACGGATGAGCCATCGGATTCCGAACACGGTTCCAAACCTTCATATTTTTGGCGAGGAGTGCTAGTTGAGGATCGCCTTCAAGGGTAAAACGCCGAAGTTGAATCCCTTACCTGATAAAGGCAGATGTTTCCAAAGATACCCTAGCCATAACCGCCAGTGCGGCCAGGAAAATTATTCTCACTAGGGAGTTGTTCGAGCGACCAGCCTGAGGGCTCAACCTTGCTCAAAATCTAAATTAGACGAGGAATATTGGGCAAGAAGACGCTCGAACAAGAATATTTTAATGCCTACACCACTTACTGCCATGCAGCCAGAATAATGCCCTGCATGGTAAGGAAGATGACTTGGTACCCGGCGTCGATAAAGAAAAGCTTGAGCGGCTTGCGTTGATACAGCATGTTGATGCCAATGCCCATGGCCACAAAGAAGATACCCGTCATAGCACCGTACATGGCGCCTTCGGAAATTTCGGTCACGGTGCCGCCGAAAAACATGGCCATGCCAAAGGCCATCACGATCATTGCCACCAGGCTACTGCCAAAAATAAGGGCCATGTTACCCTTCTGTAGGTACTCGTCGGTAAAGCCCAAGAGGGACTGCCAGGTTTTGCCGAATAGGGCTTTGGAATACCAAAGCGTGCCCAGCATCCAGGAGGCCACTCCGGCTACCAATACGGCCAGGTAGTTAATTGATTCCATTGTCGTAGTTGTTTAAAAAGTTGATCTGAGTATAATAGAATGAAAAGTAATAAATATTTAGAATAAGATTTCATTATAGGAATAGCTACATGAGCAATAGCGAAGTACCACCCAAACCCAGGAAAACGAACCTAATCAAGTACGATATCGAGGTACTACCCAGTACATTTCCCAAGCCTACAAACTAATTGAATTCAATGCTGGATTTGGTCAGTCGGTGCTAGATAAGATGTTACTCATGGATTCGGAAACCAAGGTATTGGACCCAGCCAATATCACCCCATTGCTAACCCACGATGTACTTACTTCCGAAAAACAATTGCTTGATCAATTGGTGCTGGTGATAGAAAAACTAGGAGTAGAAGAGAAGGACGGATAAGCAGTAGATTTTGTATATTGTTGATTTTCAGCAATATACCCACATCATCATGACACCTACATCGAGAATTGCCCAGGCGATGGCTATGGCCGTGGGCCTATTATTTTTTTGTTGCTTTGGGCCTGTAGCCTGGGCGCAGATGGCTCTACCGCCTGAGACCGGAATCACCCAAAGGCAGTGGAAAAAAATACAACCGCATTGGCTCAATGAAGCCACGTTCATAGATGTGTTTAGTCAACAAGGAACCTCTTACCAGGGCCTGATGGTAGGCGCTTATCCCGAGGGCATTTACCTGTTGGAAGGCAAGAACTTTCCGGGTGGAGATGCTCCCTTACCGCTCATCTTTATACCTGCCGAAGCAGTAGCCTCTTTTTCCTATTCGCATGCGGGCAAGGTTATGTTACTGGCCAAAGGAACCTTCGTACTAGCCGCAGGACTATCAGTAGCGATTACACCCGCACTTGCTTACAGCCCACTACCGTTTTTGCTGCCCGGGGCCGTAGTGGGGGGTACCCTTTGGGTGCGCAAACGCGCTATGAGAATAAAAGAAAGGGGAATACAGGAAGTGGCGGATAGGGTGGAGTA
>DMST01000410.1:74822-76882 GCA_003454975.1 Cytophagales bacterium
GGATAGGGTGGAGTATGCCTTAGCCATTCAAGGTTTGATAGCGCGCAATTTGGTTACAACGGCAGCAGAAGCCGAACAATTAAGAGACAAGCCGGGTTTTGTGATGCCTCCCCCTTTGACAGGGTCACCCTTTCAAGGGCCAACAGATGTACCGGGTATAATGGAGGTACTACCAGCGCTCAAAAGGGTATTTTTGCAACCTAGGATCACCGTGGAAGGTAGTTTAGGAACTCGTGCCGACAACACTTGGTCCGCAATGAACGACCACTTGGCTCCTACAGGCCGAGAGGAAGACATCCGTGGCCTTTTTTCCAAGGCCAATGCTCAATTGGGGCTCTATTTTTGGGTGCATCCTCGTTGGTCAGTGGGTGTGGAAGGATTTACCCAGCAGCAGTTCCATACTTCGGCCTCCTATGGTCCCTTTGAGCTTAGCATACTGGAAGCTTTGACCCTGGATGTACGCCACGTATTCGGTCAGGTCAGCTATTCGCTGGTACCCTATGATCGGTTCCTCCGACGGACCCTGGAAGTACAGACGGGAATTGGTGCTGGGGTAGCCTATGGCCGCACGAACATCATTCTGCGCAGAACGGGGACCTCCGTGGATGACGTGGCCCGGAACGAGAACTTATTTACTACTCTCGCCACCAAAGGCCATGTAACGGTGAGTTGGTTTTTGTGGCCACAAGTGGCCTTCACAGGCCGTATGGATGTAGGTTGGTCACCTCCGGTAGGCTTTGACACCGTTACCATGCCGGTAAGTGGAGCGAACCAAGAGGAGATTGTTCTGGAAGGCGGAGCTATTCCCATCCACTTTAGTCAATGGTCTTTGGGACTTCGCTATCACCTGTGGTAAGGCAAGGCAATAGGACAAGCTCGGATGATTTCAGAAGCTGAAGAAATAGGGGAGTAGGTCGCAGCACTCTACGACCCTACATCATCCGCTTACCTGTGAAGTTGAAACTGGTTACGACTTACCCGGCCTGAGCAGCAGTTTTGGCACCTTCCACCGCTTTTTTGGCACTGCCTGCAAATACCTGGTCACCAATCACGAAAACGGGGCGCTTTAGGAAGGTATAGTCTTCTAGCAAATACTTGCGGTAGTCTGCTTCGGTCAGTTCCATTTTGTCCAGGCCCCACTGGCGAAACTTCATAGCCCGGCGGCTAAACACGGCCTCATAGCTACCGACTAGTTTGGCCATCTCGTCTACCTGGTCTTCGGTGAGCGGGGTGCTTTTTATCTCTTGCATTTCGAAGCCCGTGGTATCAAAATCAGCCAGGATCTTCTGGTTAGTCTTACAAGTAGCGAGGTGGTAAACTTTCTTTTGCATTAGCGTTCCTTATTCAAATTTGGGATGCAAATATAATAGGGGCTTCGCGGAGTTATTAATTATGGATTATCAGATATGAGTTTTCTTTTCTGAAGATGGGAAACCATTGTTTGGGTACGTGTGTCTTTCTTAAAAGTGCCCACATTTTCCATCTTATTCATGCCTTGGTTTGTTCTGAAACCCATGCCTAGGGTTGCCTCTTTTATTCTCTGGTCATTAATTGTATGGCTGTCCTCACGGGGATTTGCTCAGCAAGTCCCCCCTCCGCCGGGCGTCACCACCAGCCAGTGGTACGGTGTCCACAGTCCGTACCACCATGTGGCCCGCCAGGTGTCCGTGATTACTACCTCGAAGGATACCATTTCAGGACTTTTGCTGGGGGTATTTCCTGAACGGATGGCGGTATTGCCCGATACATATTACCCCATTGGCACCCCGGAAGAGCTGGAGCCTACCTGGATTGCTGCCGAGGAGGTAATGCTGCTTCAGTGGAGAAGGGGGAGGTCGCATCTCAATGGATTTCTCTTTGGGCTGGGTGTGGGTACCGTTACCGCCAGCGCAATTTTTGCTCCTTCGCTGTGGGATTTAATCGGACCGGGAACTATTCTGGCCGGGGCTGTACTGGGTGGTTTTCCCAGCAGCCTGGCAGGCTTGACTATTGCTGCCCGGGTGCCCCACCGGGTAGAACCTTGGGTTGCCCCGGAGCAACTTGGCGGTTGGTCAGTTCTA
>DMST01000400.1:0-8560 GCA_003454975.1 Cytophagales bacterium
ACGCATAGACGATGCCTCCATCGAGATTAGTCCTTATACACTAAACACCCCGGTGTTTTCTTCTCGGAGCCTGAATCAGATGACCGGCGCTTCCTTATTTTTTAAGTGCGAGAATTTTCAGCGGGCGGGTGCCTTCAAAATGCGCGGAGCTGCTCATGCTGCCCTCCGCCTTACGGAAGAACAACGCCAAAAAGGTTTGGCCACCCATAGCAGTGGCAACCATCGCCAAGCGGTGGCAGCCATGGCCCAAGCGCTTGGGGTGCCGGCTTACATTGTGATGCCCGAAAACTCTACCAAGGCTAAAGTAGCCGCTGTACAAGGCTACGGTGGTGAGGTAATCTACTGTGAGTCTACCCAAGCAGCCCGAGAAGCTACCCTACAACGGGTAGTCGAAGAAAAGGGGGCGTATTTCATTCATCCCTATGACGATTGGGATGTAATTGCCGGGCAAGCAACCTGTGCCAAGGAGCTCCTGGAAGAGGTTGATGTATTGCATACCATTCTGGTGCCCGTGGGTGGTGGTGGACTGGTGAGCGGCACATGCCTCTCGGCTAAATACCTATCGCCTACCACGGAGGTGATTGGTGGAGAACCCACCGGCGCCGACGATGCATTTCGCTCCTTTTCCTCCGGAAATTTGGTAGGAAACGAATCTGTAAATACCATTTGCGACGGACTGCGTGCCTCGTTGGGCCAGAAGCCTTTCTCAATTATTCAGGAGCACCTAACGGATATCGTTACTGTTACAGACAAAGAGGTGGTGCATGCCATGCGCCTAATATGGGAGCGGATGAAAATTGTCATTGAGCCAAGTTGTGCGGTTCCCTTTGCCGTAGTGCTTAAAAATACTGAACGCTTTGCTGGCAAGCGCTTGGGCATCATCCTGACCGGGGGAAATGTAGATGTGACGAATTTACCCTTTTAGGTTGTAGCCATTAGCAAATAGCGCAAGTCAACCACAGAAACCGGGCTAGTCGAGTTTGGAAATTGGAAGTTCGAGGTTAGAATTTTTCGAACTTCCAATTCTAACCTCCAATTTCAGCCCTTCAGGGCCTTTAAAATCGTTCTAAATAGAAAGAAAAATAGTATGCATGCAGAGTATTTTTAGGCTCAGATGTATATTTGAGGCATGAGACATCGGAAACCATTTTACAGCTTTTTGAAAATAAAGAAAGCCTTCCCGACATTCGAGAAGGCTTTTTGTGTGGTGCTGAGTGGGCTCGAACCACCGACTCACGGATTTTCAGTCCGATGCTCTACCAACTGAGCTACAGCACCATTTCCGTTTTGGTGGGTGCAAAGGTAGTAATTAGAAAATAGAGACCAAGAGAACGAAACAAAAAAATTAAAAAACCATCTACTTATGGCCATTATCCAACAGATCGCTTTCGTCATTGTGCTGGGGGTAGCCACGTGGCTCATCCGCAAGCGCGTACTGCGAATTCGGGACAACATTCGTTTGGGTCGGTCCGTCGACCGTACCGACAATTTTGGGGACCGCTGGAAGACCATGCTGCTGGTGGCTTTCGGTCAGCAGAAGATGTTCAAAAGATTCATTCCTGCTTTTTTTCACTTCCTGATCTACGCCGGATTTCTGCTAATCAACATTGAGGTGCTGGAATTCGTCATCGACGGATTGGCAGGTACCCACCGGATCTTTGCCGAACCACTGGGTGGCCTGTACAATGTAGCGCTCAACTTTTTTGAGTTTTTGGCTGCCGCCGTTATGCTAGCTTGTGTGGTATTCCTCGTTCGCCGAAATGTGATCAAGGTGGAGCGCTTCACTAAACCTGAGATGAATGGCTGGCCCGCCATGGACGGTAATTTGATTCTGGTGATAGAGGTCATCCTCATGTTTGCCATTTTCACCATGAACGCAACCGACCAGGTGCTACAGAAACTCGATCCTGAGCACTACCACGATACGGGGCGCTTCATTATCAGTGGTCTGCTGGTACCCCTGTTCGAAGGCATAGACAAAGGAGCTTTGGTGGCGATTGAGCGGTTTGCTTGGTGGTTCCACATCATCGGCATTTTCGCCTTCGCCCTCTACGTAACCTACAGCAAGCACCTGCACATCGCCCTGGCCTTCCCCAATACCTTCTTTAGCAAGCTGCAGCCAAAAGGCCAGATGGATAACATGGAGGAAGTAACCACTGAGGTGAAAATGATGATGGGCATGCCGGTAGAAAATGGTGGTGAGCCACCTGCGGAAGTGAAAACGCTGGGTGCAAAGGACGTGAACGACCTCACTTGGATGAACATCCTGAATGCGTACTCCTGCACCGAGTGCGGCCGCTGTACCAGCGAATGTCCCGCTAACCTGACGGGCAAGAAGCTAAGCCCGCGCAAGGTGATGATGGATGTACGCGACCGTGCCGAAGAAGTAGGCCAGCAGATTGCAGAAGGCAAAGAAGCCTTCCAGGATGGAAAGTTACTGCTGAGTGACGAATACATTAGTAAAGAGGAGATCAACGCCTGTACTTCTTGTAACGCTTGTGTAGAGGCCTGCCCCATCAACATCAATCCGCTGGATATCATTTTGCAGCTGCGCCGTTACACCGCCCTGGAAGAAAGCAGCTCACCCGCCAGTTGGAATAGCATGTTCTCGAACATCGAGACCAGCATGGCTCCTTGGAAATTCCCTCCTACCGACCGCTTCAAGTGGGCTACGGAATGGAAAGAAAAACAAGAGGCCGAAGGGTAAAAGCGGGATTTATTCTAAAAAAAGCATTGAAAACCATGAGCAATACGAACTTATTCAACGTTCCCACGATGGCCCAGAAACAAGCGGCCGGGGAAACGCCAGAGATATTATTTTGGGTGGGCTGCGCCGGTAGCTTCGACGATCGCTACCGCCGGGTAACCCAAGCCTTCGTAAAGATTCTGAACCACGTAGGTGTAGACTTTGCCGTACTGGGTGACGAGGAGAGCTGCACCGGAGATCCTGCTCGCCGGGGAGGGAACGAGTTCCTCTTCCAGATGCAGGCCATGAGCAACATTCAGGTGATGGATATGTACCAGGTAAAGAAGATTGTGACGGCGTGCCCGCACTGCTTCAACACCCTGAAGAACGAATACCCCGACCTGGGTGGTAACTACGAGGTCATCCACCACAGCACTTACTTGCAGCAGCTCATTAACCAGGGCAAAGTGAAGCTGCAGGGCGGGGGTGAGTTCAAGGGCAAGAAGATCACCTACCACGATAGCTGCTACCTGGGCCGTGCCAACGACATTTACGAGGCCCCTCGTGCCGTGCTGGAAGCGCTGGACGCTGACCTGATGGAAATGAAGCGCTGCCGTACCCGCGGCCTGTGCTGTGGTGCAGGCGGTGCCCAAATGTTCAAAGACGCTGAGCCGGGTAACAAGGAGATCAACATTGAGCGTACCGAAGACGCCCTCAGCACCGGTGCAGATACCATAGCGGTGGCCTGCCCTTTCTGCATGACCATGATGCGAGACGGCGTGAAGAGCAAGGAGAAAGAAGAATCGGTGCAGGTAAAAGACCTGGCCGAGATTGTAGCCGAGGCCCAAGGCATCTAAAGCATTATCCAAACCACGAAAAGTGCAACCCTCTTGGAGTCATCCGAGAGGGTTTTTTGTTTTCATACTGCTGGTCTCCAAAGGGTTTGCGGGTTAGGTTTGGGGTTCTTCCTTTCTAGCTGGACAATAATTTCTTGATCCCATTCAGCATTGCTATCACCGTCTTGGTATTGGATTCTTCTTCCTCTTTTTGGTCCTTAGAATTTAGATCATATCTACCAGTACTTACCAAAGCTTGTTGGGCCAGGCCTTTTATACTCTCTTCCAACAAATCCAAGGTTGCCTCTGCATCCTCCTTGGCATCCAAATGACCTTTCATAGCTGCTTCTATGGTATCAATTTGTCTTTTTTGCTCGTTGAGCATTTCGATGTTTTGTCTCCTTTTGAATGCAGACCGGATAAAAGTACCCATCAGGCTTAGAGAAACGATGTATGGAATGGCTTTCAATAAAAAACCATATAGGTTTTCCGAACCAGTAACCGCTGTTTTTTCTTCACCCATTGCTCTACCCGTGTGAACAAAAATGAATATGAAGTAGAGAAAGGAAACACCTGCCAGAACTACAAATAGCCAGAAAAATCGCTCATGGATTTTCAGCTCTTTAACGATGTATTCGTTGGGTCCTTTGAATTGACGAAGTGCATTGTGGATTCTATCAGTAGCCTTACGCTTTTCCTGAGCGGTCTTTAGCTCTTTCTCCAGCCGAGCCCTTTCTTGGGAATCAAATTTTAGCCGTGCCTTTAGCTCATCTAGCTCCTTTTGGAGTACGGCATCTTTTTCGGCATCACTTTGAATAGCATCTACTTGTGACCTGGATAGCTTCTCCGACTCTTTTACCTCCAGCAAGTTTTGCAAAAGACTCAGTTCTTCCTTTAAATCCGATGATTTCTTATGCTTTGCTCCCTTTCGGAGCCCTCTGGGTACGTGTCGGGCATCTTGGAATTGGTTGATCGTCCACTGCGTCTTACCATCCGTTTTTACTCCAAAAAGATCTGCTTCAAAAAAGTCCGCTCCTTGAAGTTGTGTTCCTTCGAGGTTCGCTTTACGAAAGGATGTCTGCCGGAAATTGCACTCCCTTAGGTTGGCAGCCACCAATTTAGCATCGTTTAGATTGGCTCCGCTTACATCTGCCCATTGCATATCAGCAATCAGTAGAGTGGCTCCTTGCAGGTTCGCCCCTCTTAAATCTGCGGCCTGAAGGTTTGCCTCGAGTAAATTCGGCTTTACCCCTGGGTTTACTTGGCGCCAAATATTCCATTCCTCTACACTCCGCTTTAGTAGTTCAATCTGTTCATCCCGGCTTAGCATTAAAGAATAAGGTTAATTCGGTTCCCTTGAAAATAGAATGGATATATTAAATTCTAACTAAATAAAATCAGTTGCAAAAAAGCTAACCCACGAATGAATATTGGGCCTTCCTAGTTAGCAATTTCGTTATAGGGATTCCACATTTCTGAAGAGTGGGAAGCTTGGCTCCCACTCTTCAGGAATGAATTACACCTTATCAAAGCCAAGGTGTGGCAGCTTGGCAATACTTGCCGTTGAAGCAGGCTATACGGAGCTCCTTCATATCCTCTTAAGATAATTTACTGGTCTTTCTGCAAATTTTTCCTGCCCCCTTGCAACAAACTACACCCGACCTGCATCAGGAGAGGAAATCAATTGCAACAACAACATATTCCATCATGAAGAACATGAAAAGAGCACTACTGCTTTCAGCCTTATTGCTTCCCTGGGTAAGCTATAGCCAGGATGCCGCCCCTGCGGCAGAGGTACTCGATGAACAAGAAGAGGAGTACAAATTCATCCCCGTAAACGTGGGCATTCTACCTCCGCTGTCGGTGAACTCACTGGTGGGTGGCCGCACGGAGAACATTATTTCTATGGACGCCTTTATGGGCATGACCCACCGCATTACCGGTCTGCAGACCTCGGGCTTTATGGGTATGGTACGCGGCCAGGTGAACGGCGCGCAAACGGCAGGCTTCCTCACCATTGCGCAAGAAGTGAACGGGGCACAAATCAGCGGATTCGGTGCTATTACGGGTCCTGTGTACGGCGGCCAGGGTGCAGGTTTCTTTAACGTGGCGGGTCCCGTGACCGGAGCACAAGGTGCTGGTTTTGCCAATGTAGCCGACGAAGTGAGTGGCGGCCAGGTAGCAGGTTTTATGAACATTGCCAGTGGCAAAGCAGCTGGACCTACCTTTCAGGGGGCAGGCTTTATGAATATTGGTGGCGACGTAACGGTACAAGCCGCTGGCTTCCTCAACATTGCCAAGAAAGTGAACGGAATCCAGGTAGGGGTAGTGAACGTGGCCGATTCGGCAGATTATCAATTGGGCATTCTTAACTTCACCAAGAGCGGCGGACGGTATATCACACTGTACGCTTCGGACATGTTTCTGACCAACGTAGGCTTCAAATCTGGCGGTAACAAGATGTATACGCACCTGGGCTTTGGCGCGGCCTCCTTGGTCAACAACCGTAGCTGGGGTACCCATTTTGGGGTAGGTTTCCACGTTACGGATAAGATTGATGTTGAGCTGGCGAACACCAACCTGATTGCCCCGGATTTCACCGACCAAGGGGCTGACTTTGTGGTGCAGCTGAAGCCTAGCTACAACCTGCCCTTGTTTAGCGACCGAATCGCCCTTACGATCACTCCTTCACTTAACTATCTGTATTCAGGCTTCTCGGACACCGTACCGCAGCCGCTGTACTGGCTGTGGGAGCAGCGCAACCCTGACCAAGAGCAATATCAGTTCCTTTGGGTAGGTGGCAACCTGGGTGTACAAGTGCGGATTTAAACTCATAAACGAAATAAGGGGGATCGTCTAATCGGCGTTGATGAATCCCCCTTTTTCAGTTCGTCCCAGTGGGTTTCCCTGCTGGGATTTTTATTTTAAACTGTTTCGAGTGTCCCGCTCGGAACCACAACCCCAATGAGCGTCTCGCTCAAAATTTAGGGTGCCACTAGCGTCCCGATGGCACTTTCACCCGACCGAAGAGCCATCGGACCAAGGGCTGTTTACTCGCTCTTGAGCGACTTCACCGGATCGGCCGTGGCTGCGCGGATGGATTGGTAGCTCATGGTGAGGCCCGCTATGAGCAAGGCCGTAATGCCGGACACGGCAAACACCCACCAGCTGAGCGTAGTATGGTACGCAAAGTCAGCCAGCCACTGCTGCATCAAAAGACCCGCAATCACTGAGGCAACCACAAAGGCAATCAGAATCAACAGCATAAACTCTTTGGAGAGCAGCTTTACCAATTGCAATACACTGGCCCCCAGCACCTTGCGGATGCCAATTTCCTTAGTGCGCTGTTCGGCGGTAAAAGCCGCCAAGCCAAACAAGCCCAAGCAGGCAATTAAGATCGCCAGTCCCGCGAAGACCGTAAAGAGCTGGCCTTGGCGCTGCTCGTCCTCGTATACGGAGGCAAACTCATCGTCCAGAAAGGCATAATTGAACGGCTGGCCGTTGCTCAGGTCTGTCCAGGAATCTTCCATGGCCGACAATACCGCAGCAGTTTCTTGGGCCGTAACGCGGAAGGTAACCCGGCCACGGTTGGGTCCTAAGAATACCACCATGGGGCGGATGTTCTCGCGCATACTCATATAGAAGAAATCCTCTACCACACCCACCACATCGTAAATCTCAGATCCCTCACCGTCGGCCAAGCCTATTTGGCTGCCAATCACCTCCTCAGCCGAGAACTGGAATTGGCGCATGGCCGCCTCGTTGATCAGTACGGCGGCCGAGTCGGTGGCAAAATCGCGGTCGAAGTTGCGCCCGTGGGCGAGGTTCATTTCAAAGGTGGGAATGTAGTCGTAGTCGATTCGCCAGCGGACCATGGGCGCCGCCAAGGGATGGTTTACGTCCGTGCCCGGGTAGAAGATGGATACGTTGCGCCCCGAGGGAGTAGGCAAATCACTGGCAATGGTGCCCGATACCACGTTAGGATTGCGCAGTAATTCCTCCTTGTACGCCTCTAGGTTATCGCCCAGCAGATAGGCATTCTCTACCGTTACTAGCTGCTCCCGGTTGTAACCTAGGTTTTGGTCCTGAATGTAACGCATTTGTTGGCCCACTACCAGGGTACACACAATGAGCGCAATGGAGCATACGAACTGAAATACCACCAGCGAGCTGCGCAGGCCTTTGTGCTTCATTCCGCCTTGTAGGGAGCCCTTCAGCACGGCAATGGGCCGGAAGGCCGAAAGGTAGAAGGCCGGATAGCTACCTGCCAGCAAAGCCATAAATAAGCCCACACCCAGCATCACGGGCAGGAAAGTACTCCAGGGAATGGTATCTAGGGAGAGCGTTTTGCCCGAAAGCTGGTTAAAATAGGGGAGGGCCAGCACGGCCAGTACCGAACCGATCACAAAGGCCAACAAGCTGAGCAGAAAAGCTTCGGACATAAACTGGGCTACTAGCTGTTTTTTGAGCGAGCCCAATGTTTTGCGGATACCTACCTCTTTGGCCCGGTTGGCCGAGCGGGCCGTGGCCAGGTTCATAAAGTTGATGCAAGCAATTACCAGGATAAACAGCGCAATGGCCCCGAATATCCAGACGTACTCCATGCTGCCGTTGGCTTCCAGCTCCTCGTCCATTTGGGAATGCAGGTGGATGTCCGTTACCGGGGATAGGCTGTAGCGGATGTGGTTGCCCTGCTCCGAGAAGTCGGCCAAGCTCACGCCCATAAACTGTTGTAGTTCCTGGCCTACATACTTCTCCACCAACCCGGGGAATTTCTCCTCTACAGAGGCCTCGGTAGTGCCCTCGCGCAGCTTGATGTAGGTCACGAAGTTGATGTTGAGCCAGATGGGGCTGTTCGTCTCCTCCAGCGTTTCGGCCGAAGCAAAGAAGTCAAAATGGAAGTGCGTGTTGTCCGGGATGGGTTTAATAACGCCCGTTACCTCGTATTCTTCGTCGCCGTCCAGTACCAGCACCTTGCCCATGGGGTCGGCATCACCGAAGTACTTGCGTGCAATGGGCTGGGTGAGCACAATGGTGT
>DMST01000400.1:8600-8777 GCA_003454975.1 Cytophagales bacterium
AGGGCGGTTTCGGGGTTGCCCGCCAGGAAATCCAGCCCGAACAGGCGGATGATGCCGGGGTCGGCAAAGGTGAGGTCTTCCTCCTGGAATCGGGTATCCTCATAGGTAGCTATCCAGGTGCCCATGGTACGGAACCGGCCCATGTCTTCCACCTCGGTCACCTCGGCTAGCAATACG
>DMST01000409.1:0-5557 GCA_003454975.1 Cytophagales bacterium
GAACAGGTGCAACCTGTACCGGAGCCGATTGATACAGAGGCTCCTGAGATGCGCCTGATCTACGCCGTGGTGAAACCTGGCGCCGACCCTGCCAAACTGAGTAAGAAGGACATCCAGGACATCAGCTACACCCAGCCTATCCCCTTTGGCACCCACCCCTACCGGGTTACTGAATTACCTACCGATGGAGAAGTTCTCCGGTTCCAACAAGCCATAGTGGGTGAAGTGTCCGTAGAGGAAGATGAGTTTATCATCGGCTACGGCCCCTGGAGCATCTCCGTAAAAGCCGCTACCCGCGAAGAGGCCGAGATCCAATTTGAAGAGGCCTTGCGCACTCTCTACAATGACTACGCACTGGCGGAAAGCAAAGACCTGGACCGCAAGGGCAAAGCCCTCAAAAAGTCCTTCAATCAGACATTGGTGAGTGAGTAAGCTTTTCACTCTCCTAACCACATGTTTTTAAGGGTCTGAAGTACTCACATAACCCATTGCTTAGGGCAGCAAAATGGTAGGCAACATCAACTACTGTCTGGAGGGCCCATATGCCCGGCCGACTCTTCCCCAGAAAGGGTAACTAGCCCATCAGGCTGATCCTTTGGTGTCGTTGGCGTTGACGCTGCCACCCTCGATTACCGATCCATCCGGGACTCCATCGCCATTGTAGAGCAAGAGCCCGCTCTCTTCACGGGAACCATTGCCGAGAACATCGGTTATGCACTGGTGGACCCAGAGACTGAGCTCGATAAGATTCAGGAGACGGCCAAGCTGGCCAACGCACATTATTTTATCACCGGCTTTCCAGAGGGCTACCACACCCCCGTGGGCGAAAAAGGCGTGCAGCTGTCCGGTGGACAAAAGCAGCGGATCGCCATTGCCCGGACCGTTATTAAGAATCCCAAAATTCTCATCCTGGATGAGGCCACCAGCGCCTTGGACTCCGAGGGCGAGCTGCGCGTCCAAGATGCCCTGAATAAGCTCATGTACAAACGTACCACCATCATCATTGCCCACCGCAACTCTACCATCTCCCAGGCGGACAAGCTAGTGGTGCTGGAAAAAGGCGCGCTCGTACAATATGGCACCCATGACTCCCTGATTGAAAATGAGGAGGGCTTGTACCACAAACTGGTGATGAACCAGATATAGGAGCCCTACTGGGCTCCTACACGATATTAGTTGTGACGTTTTACTTGGGGCTTCGTTCAATAGGGTGCCAAACAAAGCCAAAAACCTGCGGATCACGTTCTTGAATGGGTGTAACCGCCCCCATTTCCCCGTTTTCAAGAAATATCAAAGGAATGTATTCCCCTGCCGTTTCTTTGTAAATATTACCATCGACGTCCGGCCGGGTTTCGGCACGGATATCAAAGGGAGTTACCTCTGTAAGTAATGGAACTAATTCTCCGGTTTCATCTTCCTTCAACTCAATTAGCCCAGCGTGTACTTTTAGCGTCTCATTCACTCCGGTAAACCAAGAAACACCCAACTCTCCTTCGGCACCACCAATCATCCACTGGTAATACGCAAGCTCAGCCCCCTCAAACACCTGCCAAGACTGCCACGTATCACCAAGGTCCGTAGAGCGGGCCAAGTGCATGGTGGTTCCTTCACTCCAGAAGTAATACAAATCTCCGGCAGCATCAAACGCCATAGGCTCCACCCAGCGCGGAATAAGCCCATCAAAAGCACCAAATACCTGATTCCAAACCCGCAAACCAGGCACCTCTTTAATCTTCCAGGTATTACCCCGGTCCAAACTCAAAGCCATGAAGTCTGGTCCGTTTTCTTCAAGCACCCAGCCGGAAGCTGAGAAAGGGGAAATTCGGGCAATGAGTTCTCCATTGGGACCAGAAGTAAAATGACTGGAACCTCCCGAGGGATAAATCAAAGGTTGCCGGACCCAGGTAATACCGCCATCATTACTGCGGGCGTACTTCACTCCTGCCCCATCGTTCCAGATCACGTGCAAGGTTCCTTCGGGATCAATCTCCAACCAAGGCCGGTCGTCGAACCGTTCCATAGAAATACTGGACCATGTCCAGTCTGTGCCGTTGTTCCTGCCTACTCCAATATTCACCAGTTTTCCTTCAAACACTTCCAAGTCAAAATACATCTGGAGTAGGTATACGGTCCCGTCCGCCCCTATCTTTATATCAATATCCGAATTGCCTACCGGTCCGTCTTCTGGCAGATTTAGATCAATTTCGGTCCAGGTACGTCCGTGGTCGCTACTGCGGTACATGAAGGGGCTCGGTATGGAATAGCCCGAGAGGAACAGGTCGCCGTTGGGATGTTGTTGCACCATAGGTTCACGGGCAAGCCTCCCCTCTACTTCAACGGGGTCTCCCAGTGATAATGAAGTAGGAATTTGATCTTCGGCAACGTCACAGTGGGTGAAAACACCAACCAATAGAATAAAAATCAGGCGCTTGGACCATGTCTTAGGATAAGTGCCATACTTCGAAGGAAGTAGAATGTTCATTTTACTGTTGTTTAACAATGATGATAGAAAAATTTGGGGCGCTTGCCATCAGTCCCTGGTGAGCGTACCCTACACCAATAACGCCCCAGCGTAAAAAAGGGAGATGTCTGGTTTTCCTGAAATGATGACCATACTTCCCGGCTCATTTCAGGATCACGATGAAACAAGTCATTTGTCGTTAGTTATGTCTCTCGACTGACAATGTAAAGTCTGGATTGGAGGCGCAATAGATTGATTATTGTGCTCGGTAGGCGGACCGAAACTGAGTAGGGCTGATTCCCGAAATCTTATTAAAATAGTGAGTGAAGGTATTGGCAGCATCAAAGCCCAAGCGGTAACTGATCTCTTTCACAGACAGTTCAGAATACATCAAGTAGCGTTTGGCTTCAGCCATCACTCGCTGCTGAATCATCTGCTTGGGAGGTTCTTGCCCCAGCAGTTTAAATTGGTTCGCCAGGGTTTTGGGCGACCGGTGTAGTACATCAGCATAAAAGCTGACGGCATGTTGCTGATGAAAATGTTTTTCTAGCAGAATCCGGAATTGCCTCAACAGCTCAGATTTGGATTCATCTTGAGCTAAATACTTGTTTTGTTGCTTGATTAGCCGGGTAGAAATAATCAGCCATTTCTTCAAAATGGTGCGTAACATCTCTTCTTGAACGGTATCCACCACTTCAAATTCTTCCTCCAAAATGAAATGCAGGCTGGCAAAGCTGTTGCTTGGTTTTTCCTCTAACTGGATCAAAGGCAAGCCCGGAGCCCCAAAGTAAAGTACCCCTTCGCAAGACACTTCGTGGTCATTATCCCGGATACAGTAAAACTCCCGGTTGAATTGTATCGTAACGGCTTCGCCGTGCACATCGCCCAACTGAATGTATTTGGAGGGGGTGATAAAGGCCATCTGTCCTTCGTCTAGCCCCAGCGGCACATCGTCTACCACCAAGTCCACCATCCCTTGGGTAATCCATACGATGGAATAATAATCTGATTTAACAGGAGCCTGTTCATTAAAGAAATTATGGATATCTCCACACAAGCGTAGCTCTGCGAAACCATTATTGAAGATAAGTCCGGGTTCTCTGTTTATCAGCATACACCACAAGAACAAGCAAGACGAGGTTGTAGTTTGAAACTAAACAGATACCCAAGGATACCTACCAAAAAAAATGTCAGCAGGGACACATTTTCAGATTCACAAAAAACTTTTGGGCCCGGCACCAGTTGATTTCATGTGCTTTTAGCACAAGTATTTTTAGCATCGATTCCCAGACACATGCGAGCCTTTTTTTTTAGCTCATTTCTACTGGCAGCCTTGTTATCCTGGCCGGTTGCCGCACAACTCAATCAAGACAGTTTGTTGCAAAATTGGAAAAATGAGGAGGCTAGCCGGAACGAGCGTCTGGCGGCCCTTCACACCTTGGGCAAGCATTGGTTTTTTGTTTCTCCAGATAGTGCCCATGCTTTAAGCCTGCTCTTATACACTGAGGCAAATCAATACGGTATGGACTGGTACCTGGCAGAAGCACTGGTTTTGATGGGAAAATCTGCCTTAATCCTTGGGAAACGTGACTCGGTAGAGGCGATACTGGAAGAAGCCTACAACCTACATTACCAAGCAGAAAGTCCCGCTGGGCTTGCCAATGCGCTGCTGGGTCAGGGTTTGTTTCATCTATTTCAGGGCCTGAACCAACAAGCTCTAGATGACTTGACGATGGCCTTGGGGTATGCTAAGCAAGGAGGCGACCCAGAATTGTTGGCTGAGACTTACATCAGTTTGGGAAATTACCATGCTATGCACGGGGACTTACTGACCAGTTTGGGACACTATCAACAAGCCTACACCATAAGCAGTGAACTGAGCAACCGATGGTACGAGGGGGCTTCGGTCATGTCGATGGGGAACCTTTATTATCTTCTAAAAAATCACGACCGAGCCTTGCAAAACTTCCAGCGGAGCCTCGAAATATTAAGCGGTGCAGGCTTTATAGGTGAAGTGCCTTCCTTGATGCTCAATCTGGGGAACGTATATGCACAACAGAATGAACACCAGCAGGCTATCTTTCATTATAAAGAGGCCCAAGCTCTATGGTTGGAAATGAATATAGAAGGAGGGCAGACCTCGGCCTTACTCAACATAGGCGAAACGTATCTAGACTGGGGCAAGCCACAAGAGGCGCTCAACTGGATAGAAGAAGGAATGCAGCTAGCCCGTAAACAGAAAAGATACTGGGATATAGCATGGGCCAAAATACTTTTGGCCCGGGTACACCTTACCCAGCAAGAATTTGAACCGGCAATTGCACTGGCCACTGAAGCCTTGGAATACGCCCAGGAGCAGGATGAATTAAACCTAATGACTGATGCTACAGAGGTGCTGTATCCTGCTTTCCAGGGGACTGGAAATTGGCAACACGCCTTTGAGACGCTAAACCTCTACTATACTCTGGAAGACAGTATTCTGAACCTGACTACCCACCTACAATTGCTAGACTTAGAATATAGCATGATGGCCAAAATGGACAGTATGCGGAATGCGGATTCCCTCAAACTCAAAGAGGTACAGTTGGCTGTTTTGGATCAGCGGCGACGCACGCAAGGCACTACCCTTACGGGTATCTTATTGCTATCCCTCGTATTTGGAGCGGTGGTCTTCCAGCGGTTTCAGGTAACCCGAAGACAAAAAAGCCGACTAGCAGAGCAGAAGGAAATGGTAGATGAAACTTTGCTTTCACTAGCCGATCAAAAACACTTAGTGGATCAAGCCTACCAGGATCTTACGCATAAGAATAAGGAGATTCTTGATTCTATTACCTATGCGAAGCGTATACAATCCGCCATTCTTCCCCCATATCAGCAGTTTGTGAAATGCCTGCCCAAGAGTTTTGTATTCTACCAACCCAAAGACATCGTAGCGGGGGATTTTTATTGGACCGAGTGTGTAGATGGGCAAACCATGGTAGCGGCAGCCGATTGTACCGGGCACGGGGTGCCAGGAGCCTTGGTCAGTATGGTATGCAGGAACGGGCTACAGCGTGCCGTGCGCGAGTTCGGAGCTACTACTCCGGGTAAGATTCT
>DMST01000409.1:5618-18201 GCA_003454975.1 Cytophagales bacterium
CTACTCCGGGTAAGATTCTGGACCAAGCCCGCGAGCTTATCGTAGCCGATATTGACCCTAGTGAGTTGGGTATTGCAGACGGCATGGATATTGCCCTATGCGGGCTTCGGGGCCGAAAGCTGTCTTATGCCGGAGCCTACCAACCTTTATGGATTCTTAGACCGGGAATTCATGATGCTGTGTCTTTGGCTCAACAAATTCCCAGCGCCACGGTCATGCACCTAACAGATTGCACTTTTATTGAAGTAAAGGCGGACCGCCAGCCGGTAGGAAGATTCCCCAAGCCCCAACCTTTCAGCACACACCACATCGAACTCCTCCCCGGTGACACCTTCTACATCTTTTCGGACGGGTATGCCGATCAGTTTGGGGGACCTGGAGGAAGGAAATTTCAAAAGGCAAAACTGCGGGACCTACTGGTCTCACTCCAGCCCCTCACCATGTCCCAACAAGGCGATCACTTGCAAGAGCATTTTACCCAATGGATGGGAGAACAGGAGCAACTAGATGACGTGTGCGTCATCGGTATTCGAGTATAATCTCCTCTAGGAAGCGTAGATATCTATTAGTCTGTCTTGGTAGCTTACTCAAAAGGAAGTTTTTACATCACTTCGGGAAATCAAACCATCTAAAAATTGGCAATTCGGTGCCTATTTGCCATCGAAAAAAGGAAGCACACCTGTGCTTTATTTGCCATGCTAGCTAGGGTTGCATGAGAATCCCCGAAAGAATTTATAATAATGGGTTTGCCGAATTACGCATGTGCGGCGACCTGGAAAACTTCTTTGACACACAAAAAGCCCTTCGTACCAATTACTATACGGTAGTATGGATGGTACAAGGGGGTGCCCAACTGCTGGTAGATGATGTAAAGCTAGGGTTGCACCCTAAGCAGATGGCTTTCATCACACCGTCTAAGTACATACAATTAGGAGAGTACCATGGAGAGGCTGTGGTGGTACAGTTTAACCGTGAGTTTTATTGCATTCGCGATCATGATCACGAGGTGTCCTGTGAGGGCATACTCTACTTTGGCGCACCAGGATTACCTCTTATACGGGTAGAGCCTCCCTACATTGAAAGTTTTCGTCAGCTACACACCATGCTTCAGGCTGAGTTTCAGGTGATGGACTCTGTACAGGAAGAGATGCTTCGAACCCTGTTAAAAAAATGGCTCATTCAATCTACCCGGCTAGTGAAGGAACAAGACCGGTTTATGGGCCAAGACGAGAGAAGCTCCGAATTGTTGCGCCAATTCCGAATCTTACTAGAGAAACATTTTTTGGAAGAACACGGTGTCAGTTACTATGCTAAACGGCTATACCGATCGCCCAAAACAATTGCCAATCAATTCAAACTGCTGGGACAGGAATCACCTAGAATAATGATTCAAAAACGTATTCTGGCCGAGGGTAAACGCTATCTGTTGTACTCGGAATTAAGCGTGAAGGAGATGAGTTTTAAACTAGGTTTTGGTTCACCTAATGCTTTCTCCCATTTTTTCAAAAAAATAGTCGGTATCAGCCCCACCCAGTTCAGAAAAGCATACCAAGTTAACCGATGAGTATCCAATATTTGACTTGGCTTTTCTAAAGAAAATCGTTGTGCAACTCATCAGGTGGCTACAGTGGCCTTGTGTTATAGCTCTTTACCTTACCATTTTAGTGGCCATGGTGCGTCACATCAAAGACGTACCGACCAAAAGAACGAATAGGTAGCCAAGTACCTTCAACTGGTTACTGTATTGCTTATGCGCTTCCGGTCTATTGATTCGAATCTACCGGGTCTTGATCGTCCGCAGCGTGGGCTGGTGACTTTTCGGTAGAATCATCAAACAAGAGATCGGCTTTTTTGGCACCACCCAGATCATCGAGAAGCCCTTCCAAAACTGGACCCGCTCCTCGGCCGAGATTTTCGGCACCGTCTCCCTGTACGTAGACTACTCCCTTTCGGTGGATCACTTGCGGACCGAGTTTGAGCGGCTACCGGCCGAAACTCCACTGTGGGACGGGCAAGTACAAGTGGTGCAGGTCACCAACGCCACCGAGCAAACTATGGAGGTCCGTTTTCTGATGAGCGCCAAAAACTCCGGCCAAGCCTGGGATCTGCGGGTGCACATCCGAGAGAAAATGATTGGCTACCTGCAGCGCGAACACCCCGAGGCCCTGCCCAAAAGCCGGGTGGCACTGGAGAAGGAGTAGTATTTCCGGGGATATTACCCCATCCGCATTCTGCCACTGTTGGGGGAGGGTAAGCTAGTAGTGAGCTAAGCCTTGTACTTCCCCCGGTCTTATTCGGTTAGTTGTGCAGTTACCCAGACCTTAGCAGTCAGATTATCACGTCCATCTCTGGGAGGGTGAAAAGATGCTTCCATAGAAGCCCCGCTTGGCTGCAGGGCTTCTATGATTATAGGCTGCATCAAGTACAATCCACTCCAAAGGGAACCCGAGGATGCAATGATCCTAACCCTTGCTTAAATCACAATAGTACAGTCAGGCTTTAGTTAGCATTCACAATATCCCAAAACAAGTTGAGCCAATTGATCTTACCCGAACCGTCCCCTAGCCGAACAATGATGATCTCCTTCTCAGGATGAACGTAAATCACTTGCCCCAAGAAGCCCACGGCATAAAACTCTGAATCAGGAAAAACATAATACGTGCGGGTGACTTCTTGTCCGTCTACTTCATCGGTATATTCTTTCTCATAATACACTTCTGGTACTACCGCCGAATCCGTTTTCAGTCTGCGCACGGGGGTATGCCACCACTGATACGAATACTGGAAGTTATTTTTGGGAGCATCAAAACGTATGGACTTCTGTACCCAGTCTTCCGGCACAACCTGCGTACCGTTCCAGTTCCCCTGGTTCAGATACAGCCGCCCCAGCTTGGCAAAATCCCGGGTGCGGGCATTCAGACAGCAAAAGGCCTTCACCACCTGGTGCTCATCACTATCCACACTCCAAGTAGCGGGAAACTCCATGCCCAAGGGCTTCCAAACCTTTTCCTGCAGATAGGTGGCAATGGGGGTTTGGGTGGCTTCTTCTACGATCAGTGCCAGTAGCTGTGTATTGATACTCACGTAGTCAAACTCCTCATCGGGGGCCTGTTTAATCTTTAGCTGCGGCAAAAATCTACGAATGTCTTTTCCGTAATAGTACTTAGCGGCATCTCCAAAAGGGTTGAAATAGGCCTCGCTAAACCGGATACCGGAACGCATATCCAGCAAATGCTCGATGGTGATCTTCTCAAAACCCGCTCCATCTGCTAATTCCGGAAGGTAGTTCGTAATGGGTTCGTCTACAGAGGCAATACTCCCCTCGGCCACTGCTATGCCTACCAGCATGGATACCACCGACTTTACCGAGGAGAAAGAAGGATGAAGGCTCTCTTCGGTACGGCCATTCAGGTAGCTCTCGTAAAGGATGGTATCACGCCGAATGACCAAAAAGGCCACCGTATTGCTTCTCTCGAGTGCTTCTTCAAAAGCGTAAACCTTCTTCCCATCCTTCAGGCTATCGGGAAGCATGACCTGCTTCCAATCGGTAGCATCCGTGAAGACAAAAGGACTACCCTCATTTTCAATCTGCACCTTATCAAACTTTTTATAGTCGTCTGCGTCCGCAAAATTCCAACGCACAAACCGCGCAACGTGGCAAGAGTTCAAAGTGAACACAAGCAGCATTGCCACTAATATCATCGACTGTTTTCGCATTTATCAGTTCCTTTAATTTCTGGGTCCGAAGTACGGGCAGAGGCAAAAAAGGAACGTGCAGGATCAGGAAGGCACCGTGCAGGATCGTGTTTTTGAGGGTGCAGGATTGTGATTTCTGGGGCTAAGATGATGCATTCGGTAAGAAGGGTTAAGCAGTGAGTGCTTTCTTGAATTGCATGGGAGTCTTCCCGGTAAATTTCTTGAACATCTGGTTGAAAGAGCTTTTTGAGTTAAAGCCTGCTTCCAGCGCAATGGCTAACAAGGTAAACTTCTCATCTTCCCCCGCCCGGATGCGTTCTTTAATTTCTTCTACCCGGTGCTGGTTGATGAAGTCACTGAAAGAAAGCTGGTAATGTTGGTTGATGAGCATGGACAATTGCCGGCTGTTGATTTGAGTAATTTTAGCGAGTTCTTGAAGCGTAAGCCTGGGCTTGCGATAGACCTTATCCTCGTGGAGAGCCCGGTGAATAAGGGCGAGTTGAGGAGCGTTTTCCCCCTCGGCCTGTGGTGAGTTCTGAAGCACCCCACTGCGCACAAGCTCAGGAACGGGCTTAGGGCTTTCAAAAGAGGGGATCAGAGGAAACGGATGGAAAATTTCGGGCTGTAAATGGCCTTTGATGCCGAAGTAAAAGATGAGCAAGGCCTGGGGAAATAAAATCCATAGGCCGGATATCGGCAGGCCAAAAAAGAAATTGATGGGAACCACTAGCATCCAGCAGCAGGTCACGATAAAGAGCACCACCAGGAGCTCCGACGCCCATTTCAAATCCTTATCCGCTTTCTCGGAGTAGTTATTATCTAACCGCTTTCGGTACCGGCGAATGACAACCAGTGCTTTGTACAGGGTAACCAGCGACACCGTAATAATCAGCGACTCCATCACGGAGTCGAGTACGGTAAAGCTGTAAGCAGACCAGGCAGACCAGCCCAGGGAACCTATGATAAAAGTATACAGCCGGAATACCATTTCCACCAGGAGGCAAACCACCAAGATTTTTTCAAACCGCCGGATGGCAAACCTACCCGTCACCAGCTGGGAGACATAGCACCACAGGGTAAGTGGGATCAACGTCAGCAGGCGGTAATACGTCCAATAGACCGCAGGATAAAGCCTGTGCAAGCCAATGGTCTTTAGGTAGGTATCTACGAGGACGCAAGAGAAAGACAAAAGTAAGGTACCCAGCCAGAAGTGAGGATTCTTGGCATGCCTGTTTCTAATCAGAAGAACGGACCCAATAGTCAGCCCATAGATAAGGGCGATTAATACAACCGTATTCTGCCAAGTGAAAACAAGTGCATCCATTGAGGTGTCGCGATTTAGGAAATCTTCTCCGCAATGAACTATGAACCTACAATAGGATCAGGATAATTCAAGTAGGCAGTGGGACCAACGAGCCGAAACCAATAAAAAATCCTCTGGTGATCAGAGAATTTTAGTACCTCGATGACTTGACACAGTTCGAACCATTGGGCAGAAGGCCTGGCCGAGCTGTAGGTTTTAAGGCCGCTCCTAGATAGCGGGCGGCGCAAGGCTGTCTCATAAGTGAGCGGGCACTATATCCTTAATGCTAAAAAAGAAACGTAGCGCGAAGGCAGAACCCAAAGGCCCCGCCTCAGCCTGCGATAATGTTACTCCACCATAAACTTGATGGCTTACATTGGGTCGCCATGCGATACCTGGAGGAGGTAAAGGCCTGCATACAGGTGCTCCGCAGCTTGATGGCTTTCTCTAGGCCGCGGGTGGCGTAGTCCAGGGGTTCTACATGGAGGGTGACTCCGCGTAGATCCCGTACGGTGATTTTCACGTCGTCTTCGGGGCCTTGGCTGTACCATTGGAACTTCACGGCGTGGTCTTCGATCGGGTTGGGGTACACCTCGGCAGAGAGCGGCTGCGCCAGGCCGTTATGGCCTATGGCTATCCGGCGGGAGTACTGCTCCCCTTCCATGCTCAAGATGCGCAAGCGGTACCCAATAAGGTCCTCAAAGCGCACCTGATCTCCATCTCTTCCATAAATTAAAAAGCCACTCCAAATAAGGTAGCTTTAATGTCGGGATACTAGGATTCAACGCGGTCGGCCAGACCTAGGCCCCCCTTCCAAAAAACGGGATGCACCAACCGAACTGCGCTATCACGCCAAAATAAAAAAAAGAGGCTGTCTCATAACGAATGAGGTAGCCTCCTCTTTATTTTTCTCCACTGAACCCGTTAGTATTCGAAAAAACACCATAAGTGATGTGGGAATAAAACTAATAATGACAAGAGTAGAAAAACCAAAACGTGGCAATACCCGCAAAAAAAGACAGAGTTGAACCCAGAAATATACCGCTAGTATAAAAACGGGATAGAATCGGGATATTCCAATTCCCCACAGCAAAACCAACATAATGATCAAAAAAATAACCCCCTCGTTATGAGGGGGTTATGACGTCGGGATACTAGGATTCGAACCTAGGACCCCCTGCTCCCAAAGCAAGGCTGGGTGGTCTCATACGATCTTATATGTGCCTATACGACCCAAAAACAGGGTTTTGGGATTGCATGAGATCACATTAACTCTTCCAAAACCGCCTTTCGCGTGCAAATCGCATGCAAATCCAAATCAGTAAGAATTTGTATTTTAAAGGAGGATGGCATTGCACACCAATATTGTCTTAACACTTGATACGCGCCGCGCGCGTAAAGATGGGACTTATCCACTCGTATATCGGCTGGTACATCAGCGCAAAACGTTACCCCTGAAACAAACAGGCCTGACCTTATTGCTGGAACAATGGAATGAGGATGCAAAGCTTGTGACTGACCGTTACAAAGGCACAGCTAATATCACACGGCTCAATAACCAACTCGCTAAAGCCAGAACAACGATGATGGACATCGTTCTCAAACTGGAAGAAAAGGGCAGGTTAGAGACCATGACCGTGCATGAGGTGCGGGATCAGATACTCCCTCAGTCAGGTAGCTTTCAGCTGTATGTCTCAGAATTGGTCAAAGGGATGCGCAAAGCAAAGCAGCATGGCAATGCGGATATCTATCAAGATACGGCCCGCGCCGTGTTAAAGTACAATGCGGTCAAGCATAAGGTAAAACCCACTGAAGACGACAAGCCACCCCAAAAGGATATTCAGTTTAAGGAATTGACCTATGCCTTTCTGGTGGGGTTTGAGAAAGATTATCTGTCACGCGACGGAAACAAGATCAATGGCCTGGGGACTTATCTGCGTACCCTCCGGGCGATTATCAATAAGGCGATTAAAGCGGGGAAGATGGAGAAAGGAACCTCTCCCTTTGAGGATTATACAATCCGTAAAGAAAAGACACGTAAAAGGGCCTTACCTGCCAAAACGTTGAGTAAGATCATCACGCTACAAATTGACCCTGATAAGGCGCTCTATCATGCGCGTAACTATTTTCTGTGCAGCTATTTTATCCAAGGGATGCCCTTTGCGGATTTGGCACACTTAACGCCCAAGGATATCCGCAACGGCCGGGTGCAGTATGACCGCCAAAAGACGGGCAAGCCATATGATGTCAAGATATACCCGGCATTAGAAGCGATTTTGAACTTCTACGCCCAGGGCAAGGGGCCCGAGGAATTTATCTTTCCGATTATCAGGCGGATAGAAGAGGAGGATCAGCATAAGGATGTAAAATGGGCACGTAAGCGCTATAACCGCCGTCTTAAAGAGATTGCCACCCTGTGTGAGATTGAGGACAACTTGACCTCATACGTGGCTCGACACAGCTTTGCGACGCATGCAATGAATGCCGATGTTCCGATCAAGGCTATTCAAGAAATGCTGGGCCATGAAGATATTCGCACAACCATGATCTACCTTCAGGATTTAGGTTCTGATAAGTTGGATTCCTACCAGGATCAAATCTATGGGGGTATCAATACCAAGGGCATGGAAGGACCAGGGTGAGGGAAGCCTTTTTAGCTGCTATCTGGTGGGGCGTTTTGCCCTATTGACTCTTCTGTTGGTGGACTATCGAGGCTAGTCGGTTCATCCGTAGTTGGAGGTAAAGGGTTGGCATTTTTATTTCCGCTTTCCTCTTTCAGAAAAGTGTCCTTGCCAAGCTGAATAACCTTCGAGCGTCTTACCCTGATCCCTAACATAAGGATCGTAACACCAAGACATGAAAGCAATACAAATTAGCACTCGAACAATGCATGCTTGGCCTTTATAAATTCAGTTACCAAACCTAGCATTGACCGGAGCTTTAACCGCTAAAAAATGATGCAGCTGAAACCCAAGAAACATACTTTAGAGACAGACTCTACTTAGCCTTAGGAATTCTCCAACACCGCTCGCACCATCTTCCGGTGAGCGTGTACTCTTATACACGGTAAAACCGATACCAAAAGGAATACTGCCGCGCACGATCGTAGATTAGGACTAAGATAAGTTCTCAACCATGGCCATTCCGAAAGGGTATTTTACCACTCAAGAACTCATTGACAATTATCCAGAAGTGGTGCGAAATTTTCGGCTGAACGCTACCAAGTTGGGGCAATTACTGGATTTAGATCAACTCTTGGGTTTCTTCGACCCCTCGACGAAGCGCAATTACACTTTAGAATCATCCTTTTTCCTGCTCATTGCGTATAGAAACAGGCTACTCGACCTTTCCAAGGTACCCCTTAAAACAGAAATTCCGATGAACAACAATAGATTCAAACTCGACCCCATGCCCGTAGCCTTTACTTTGCTGTACGCTATACAACAAACCACGAGGAGCTTACGTCTTTGGCCCTGCGTGACTTGCTGGAAAAATACCCCGGTGCTCTTGAGGCTTTTGGGTGGATCAAAGGCAAGCTGAAAGGGTTTGCCAAAAATGGGTTGCTCTACTACCGCAGCAATACTAAGAGGATGGAAATGCTAATTTCGGAAGACTCATTCCGTCGGTTACTCGATTTCACGGTGTATCAAAGGCATTACGCAAAAGCCATCAAACGGGCCAAGCTACATGCCAGAAAGTAAGGGAATCTTTCTGACCGTATCGGACACCAAGAAACTATTGGGCACCAGTACTTATCACAAGGCGTACAAGTATCATCAAAGCATCCGCGACGCACTAGGAGGCGGGAAACGAAAGCTTACCACCGAGAATACTGTGAATTCGAGGGGGTACCCTATGAAGAAATTCACCAACTAATAAGGGGGTACTAGTTCCTTTTTTTATGGTTATAAATATTCATAGTGAGACCATCCATAAACAGGCAAAAAGCAGGTAGGCATTATAATATTTTTAGAAAAAAAATATTCTATTGATTGTTATTTACTATTCAGTTAAGTTTAGTTATTCAATTACTTATTAATAGTAGCTCAGCTATTATCAAGTTCTTTCTCGTACTGTTGAATTCTGCTTCTCCTGATTCGTTTGGTGGACCTGATTTTTATTTAGTAGAAATGAGGCTCATCAAACGGTGAGGGTCCATCAAACGCAATAAAGTATTTAACTTATATATACTATGATAACTGACTTGATTATCTTCTTGGAGAATCAAGATTCAGGTTTCATTGTTGGGTTAGGAAGCCTTTCTACGATTTGTATTTATTCTATTTACAAAGTGATTAGAAGAGCATGCAAATCTGTGAAATGTGTGAAGATCGAATTCAGCAATTGGAAGATTGAACTTGATAAGAAGGTGTAAACGCACTGGTTGAGAATTCTAAGGGGGCATAAGCCCCCTTTTTTATGCCCTTTTCCGCCCCACTACGCCCTGAAATTCTATCGGTTTCTTAGTAGGATTTACGGTTTATAAAATCCTCAAAGAAATAGTACTTCTTGGAGAACTACCCTAAGATCATCAAGACCGTCAAGCTACATGCCAGAAAGTAAGGGAATCTTTCTGACCGTATCGGACACCAAGAAGCTATTGGACACCAGTGATAATCACAAGGCGTACAGGTATAATCGCAGCATACGCGATGCACTAGAAGACGGGAAACGTAAGCTTACCATTCGAGAATACTGTTAATTCGAGGGGGTGCCCTATGAAGAAATATACAGATTCATTAGGGGGCAGTAAGCCCCCTATTTATATTGAGATTGAATCCATTAAGCAGATATACAAAATGGCAAAAACAAGGGTTAATTATTTCTTTGAAACACCTAGCGAACTCAATAAAGAACTATTTGAGGACATACAAGCAATGTTGAAGGGCATTGAGGATGAGAAAAAGTTAGAGTACGTATTGGATTTTGTTATTGAAACAGTCTCTTGGTTTGAAGAATATGGAAGCTTTGCCATCCAAAAAATAACAGAGGCGAGAGATTTACCAAAAGAACAAATATTGAATGGTGAATTAAAAAAAATAGGAAAAGCCTTTAGGTCTGAAGACTATTTTTATTATGAAGATTCGTTAGATGATAGAGTCAAAAAAATTGACATTTTGAGGGAGAATTATGATGCAAATATTTCACCAATTGTAGGAGACGATCACGAATTAAGAACTTGGAGGTTAATATTCCATAAAACATCTATAAAATTAACGCACCACCTTCCAACAGTACACAATATTGCAAGAAATGTGTTTCAAGAGTTTTACTGGATAAAGGAGAAAAACACAGAATATGATATGATTACCCATGTTGCTTTCTGCAATAAGGCTATCGAAGAAATAAGAGCCATCAATAAACTGAACAGAGAACTAAAAAACAGAATAGTCCTTTCCTTTCAGAAAGGTGGTATTAAGAGGTATTTAAACAATAGCGAAGACAGTATCGAATTTAATTTAAAACCCTTCAAAAATAATCCATGGATTACAGGAGGTTTTTATCTTTTTGCGCTTGTTATTCTTCTAATTCTAATTGCTGTAATTTCATCACATGTGCCAGTTTGGGTTTTGCCAATAGTTCTCATCAGCGGGATATTATCACTAACAATTATCGGAGCCTACCAACTAAGGAATGATGATAAGTTGAGTGAAGAAAGTTTTCTTAGATTGATGGACATCTCCTTAAAAAACCTTCCTCTTCTAAGGAAGCTTTGGAAAAAGAAAGAAAAGAAGGAAAAGAATTCTGAGAACAAAGAGATTAAATAAAGAAATACACGCACTACTCAGGGGGCACTAAGTCCCCTTTTTTTATGCCCTTTTCCATCTTACTACCCCCTGAAACCCTACTCGTTCTTTTGTAGGATTTACGAATTCTTACGGTTATTATAATACTCCTGGCAGGGGTGCTGCTCCTTTGCTTCATCACTCAGAAACAAAACGCTTATGGAGCATATAATCTCAGTGCTAGTACATGCAGTCAAGTGGTTGTACCCGCTTTTTGCCCTGCTATCGTTCATCCCACAAACGTCCCTTGCGGGGATGCTTTCGGGCCTACCCGCACAGCCCGAATTTATCCAGCTTGTAAACTCCCTGCTACTTGCGGTTTTGGGAGTCATAATGGGTTGGTTGGATACGCTTCTTTCTGCGCGCCCTTCACCGAAGCTTCAAGGGGCTAGAGGTGAAGGTAGGGACGGTAACGGGTAACCTTGGTGAGGTTGCTGATATTATCAGTTTGTTGGTTGCCGGTACGACGCTGGTCATCTGGGTGTTTAAGGCACAGAAAAAGAATGACGATGGGGAAGTTGACCACTTAACCCGACTGGTATTTGGCAAGCATCTAATGCTTAAACAGCGAATTGAGAATGGAATGATCATTCACCAAGCACAACAGGAAGACCTTGAACAGCTAACCTTGGATCACGATAACAAAGAGGAACAATATCGTAGGGTTATTCATCAGGAAGAGCATTCTGTCTGATTACACGTAGACATGGAGCAAAAATGGCTGTCAAATCAATTTTGGCAGCCATTTTTTCTTTGGATGACTTCAACCGCTAAAACACTTGCTCGCCCAACTTCTCCGCCCAATCATTGGTATAGAAGTCGATATGTTTAAGGGTTGCCTGTGGCAGACTGTCCGCAGTCATTGATAAGCTGAATTGTACGATCATCTGTGGTGCTTGATAGACATCATCCATTACCGCTGTTGCTTTATCCTCATCTAGGATTACTTGGATAATCTGCGAGTTGGTTAGCATTATCTTCGGTGGCATTGAGCCAATTGGATGAGGGATATCAATGGGGACAGTCATTAGGGGTTTAACGCCCTCACGCCCGGTTAAATCGAATTGGATCGTATAGCGTCCACCCTGGGTTTGAGGGCCTAATTGGGGCTCTGCGAAATCATGGATGTAGAATAGGTTTTTTGGGTCAATCGCTGTGACCTGTTTCACAAGTTCACTTCGCTTTTCCTCAACTAGCTTGTTCAGCTTGATCTCATTACGTTCCACGGCCTCATACGCCTCCCTGTGAAAAGCAAACAGATACCGTTCAATCACAGAGCGATCATCAAGTTGGCAGACCTGATCGTCAAGCCCAAACAGTTGGCAATAGGCCTGAAGGTTTAAAAACTCAGCTTGCTCTCTCAACGCAGCGCCGCTGTGGTAATCATGGGGAAGGTCACCGCCGTGTGGCGCGCTGCTGGTACCGCCACAGGCCGCCAAAAACAGGAACAACAACGGGGTATAGTAATCATGTCGTCTCATCTCAATGGGGTTTGATATGGGACGAATCTAATTAAAAAATACCTTTATAAGGTGGTTTTTATTCGATGGTTTTAAAGAGGTGTCTCTTAATCAGGGTTGCTTTATAAGGGGGATGAGTGCTCTTTCGGGCGTGCCAATTGAGGATTACCAAAAAGAAGCGCTAAAAAAGTTAGGCGCACGGATCAAACAGCTGCGCAAAGCGGCCGGCTATCGTAATGCCGAAAAATTCGCCTTTGAGCATGATATTTCGCGCAGCCAGTATACGCGCTATGAGAATGGCGAGGACTTGCGATATTCCTCGCTGGTCAAGCTGACTA
>DMST01000409.1:18232-34099 GCA_003454975.1 Cytophagales bacterium
CAAGCTGACTAACGCCTTTGGCCTCAGCTTAGCCGAGTTCTTTAGTGAAGGGTTTGACGACACCAGCGACCCAAAAAATTCCTGAAACCTTCCTCGCCTTTACCCCGCCGAGGCCGCCCCTGTTCACCCACCCCAAAGGGTCTTTTTCTTTTATTGCCCATGTTCACTAAGCTCTTTGCCTTCAGGCAATTCCTCTTCATAGAAATAAGGCTCTAACTGCCTGCCGTAGATTTCGCCCCAATAGATCAGCCATACGGGTTCGATATTGCCATTCATGAAGTGAAACCCCTTCATCTCCTGGGTCAATGAGTATCTGACATGGTCAAGCTGCTTGCGGTAGCCCGTCTTATGTAGTCGCTCCCCTTTAGGGCGAGCATAAAAATAGAGGATGACTGCTTCTGCTATTGGTTCAAATTGGTCATCATGGGTCAGGATAAGTGGTTTATCCGTCTTGAAGAGTGCCTGATACACCTCATGATAATAGTGCTTGGTTGCGTCATCTATCGGCATGCTTATCTCTAACCCGAAATAGGCTTGGGATCAAGGGGCGGAATGAGGTCGGCCGTGCCAAGACTAGTCCTACCTTTTCCTTCAAAGGCATCAAGCAAAGAGGAGTATCAGAGGACAATGTCTAAACTATATTCATTGCATTACTCGGTATTTGAAAAATTATATTTTGACTTAAAATGACACTTTTAGCGTAACAAGACAATGGGTGTATTTTAACTAGTTTTGAGATGATTTTATTACACAGAAATGAAGATTGATTCATTGATTATTCAAAGTAAAAATCCTCTTTTACGCACAAAAAAAGACCATTTTTGGCGTTTTCTTACAACGGATTTTTAGACTGGATTAAGGCAAGCCCAAGCTTGACCCTAGAAGCAATTCAATGAAATAGTACAACTTCAAGGCCAATGGGGCGTTATTATTAATATAGAAGCAGAATTTTTGTTCCATTTAAATCCTTGCATATGAATTCCTTTGCTAGTGTATTAACAGCCTATGGTGGATGGATTTGCTTATTGATTCCATCAATTGCGTTCGCGGTCTTTCTCTTTCGCGCTAAAACGATTGATTTACAATTAGGAACTTTCAGGCTTTTTATCAGCCGTGGCACCAAAAACAATAAAAATCAATTGTAATGAATTATCGTGATTTGAGAATTTGAAGGCTACCTATGAGGTGGCCTTTTGATTTTTCAACCAATCAGCCCTCTTATCATCATAGAAATAAGTTCTTGGCGAACGGCGGTATAGACTTCTTTAAGCACCTTTAAGCTGAACTTGCCGATCCTAGTATGTAGAAAATTGAATTTCTTGGCGACGGTCTTCTTAGGCTTTGTGGCTAGATCATCACGGATACTCTTAATGTCTTTTTGGATAGGGTCTATTTTATTAGCGTTTTTTTCAGTCCTTTCAGCCAATAACCTGTCTGATATTTTTTCTAAGTAGGCATTTAAAAAGAGTTGCTGTTCAGGTGAAAAGGGCTCGTCATCGGGATCATCTTCCAGTATCTCGAAATCCACATATTCTTCTTCCTGATAGAGCTTAAGGATGGGATCATTTTTCTTGGTCCAAAGGTCTTTTAAGGCTGAGTCCTCTTTTTTGGTCTGCATCTCCTTGAAAAACACATCTATTCCTTTGTTGATCGAAGGTTTAGACACAAACCTTCCACCACCATACACCCAATTTTCAAAGTACTTAATAATGGCCTTGATCGTGACTGAAGACTGTGCTCGGTCAATTGTTCCTGTATTGCCAAAGCCTTTATAGTACACAAATGAGAAACTATACTTGTTGAAGTCAGTCTTCTCGCGAGTGATCACAAACTTTAAGTCTGGGAATGCATTGACGTAGACTTCGAACCTTCTAGACTCCGCACTGTAATTTGACGATAACTGGTTATCGGGAATGTCTAGTTTTTGGATATGCTCAAAGATGGCATTGCGATCTTTTTGATAGATACCAGGATCAATAGAGTTAAGTGGGTTACTAGGCATCGATAGGGGGTTTAGGCATTCCAGTTGGGAAGGCATTATATCCGCCATCTAAAATCGCGAAGGATGCAAAAAAGGACAAGGGTATTTTGGAGAGATTGGGGCATTGTCTGATCCGGCCATAATCTTGGGCAATTTGTTAGAGCACCTTATTCAAAAAAGCAACCATACACTCTTGAATGGTCAATAAGACAAAGCTTTAGTACCTTAGGATAGCGAAGGTGTGAGCCAGATACTCGATTGAAGTGAAATTTAGTGACAATAAACACGCATGAATCTTGAAGTGATATGTCTGGAGTCTGATGCGTTTAATGCGCTGATTACGGAAGTGGTGCAGCGGATTAAGGATGAGATTGGACAGCAGGAGGACCCATGGGTGGGCCCGGATGAGGCGATGCGACTGCTGAGTTGTGGTAAGACGACCTTGCAGAAATACCGCAATGAGGACACAATTGACTTTCGCAAGCTGGATGCCAAGACGATCTTGTATAGCCGTGCCAGTATCATGGCTTATATCGAGAGTAAAACCGATAGCCTGCTCAACTTTTGAGTCTTTCGTGTGAGGGATTAAGGCTTTGTCTGAGCCCGCCGCTGGTTTTGTGTGCTGTCCGGCGAGTGCCGCAAGCCCGACCCCATCAAGGCATCGCAGATGGGGGCACACCCAAGAAAATATAATGACTAAAACGTCTGTTCGCCCAATTTACGGGTCCAATTGCCTAGATAATAGTCAATCTTGGAAATGGCGATACTAGGTTCGCCTGAGCTTGAAAAAATACTGCCATAGACCACTAGTTTTAGCGTACGCTGATAATCAATAAAATCACTGGCGTCGTCTTCAGAAACTATCAATTCTATCACTTTAGGATTTGTTACAGTTAAGCCGTCAATGGGCGATGTTATGAAAGTATTTAAATAATCGAGGGGCTGGGGAAGATTTTCATCTTGGGGGTACCCCCACGAATAGGTGATCAGGTAGGTACCATCATCCTGTTTTATCATAAGAGGTTCAGTAAGGACGCTATAGAGATACACATCAGTAAGGTCGATCGTTTCAACTAATCTGAGGTACTCTTCTCTGTTTTCCTTATTGAAACGCTCCAGGCGGATTTCATTATCGCCGAAATAAACGTTGTTCTTTTGGAGAGAATGTAACCGAAAATTGCCATAGAAATATTCAAATCCATCGCCTCCCCCCACCTGAATATCATAGGTTTGGGCATATTTCCCTGCGATCAATATTTCATGATCATAGACCATTATTTCCTCTTGTTCAACGCTTTGAGGGAGGGGAACAGAGGGGCCAGAGCAAGCAATCAAACATAGACCAATAGCAAAGCACGATAGGCTAATAAGGCGGCTCATAGGACGCAAGATTTAGGGTGATCGATTTGGATAGTTAATATAGCAAAAACAACTATTACAGGTTAGCTCAAACCAAAAGGAAATGGAGACAGCTAATTGCTAGGACTATCCTCTTCAAAGTATATCTCGTCGTCAATGAAGTAATTCCAGACCTTACTTTTAACGGCATCACTCCGGTAGTACCCTTTCCACGTCATCATCCGAATAGGGTGCCTAACTTCTTTTTGCTCCGTGCATTCAGCACTGATTTTAACTTTTGCCTCTTGCAGACTAATTGCACCTCTCCAGTATTCCAAAAGGATCGAGCTAACCATCATGTAACCAGGCCATGGAACATTCTCATGGTAGCAGAGGATCTCATCTTGAGTGAGGTAATGCCGCATAATCCGCACAGACAAATGCCGGAGTTCTTCGATGTCAGGTTTAGAGTTGGGAATTTTGATTTCTTCAGGAAACATAATTAGATTATATCAGAATAAACACTGGTATGTCAAGTCGAAAATCTTGGGAGATATTTATAGAAGAAGCACCAAAGAGGGCCGAGTTGTTCAAACAAGAACAAGGCAGACAGGATCAAGAGTTTGCACGAAAGCGCAGTGACTTAAATCGCTTCCTTGAGCAACGATATCCAAATAAGGATAGGTTTGATAAGGTGAAAGAGAAGCATTATGCAGAACAGAACAAGCAGTTTGATGAGGAACGCAAGCAGCTAGAACAAAAGCAGGAAGCAGAGAAGGATAACATCCTGGAAGCATTAGGCTATGATCTTTCCGAGTTTGATGATACTAAAACCCGCCAAGCAAGAATTGAGCGCGATAATGAGAAGGATACTGAGAAAATAAAGGAAGGTGGACCAAGCATTGACCAAGCTCAAGAGCGATTTAACCAAGGCTATTTACTGGGCAAACATAGCCCTCAGTTTGCCGAGGCTATTTCTAAAATCAATACCAAGGATGAAAGCCTAAAGACGCTGCAAGCGGGTATCCGGGAAGGCCAAAGTGAGTTCGTAAAAAACAAAACCTTAACCGACAAGGAAGTGACCAAATCCCCTGAGCAACCCACCCCGGAAAAGCTAGCGGCCATACGGTCTTTGCAGGAGCGAACGCATGAAAAGGCTCAGCGAGAGATTGAGCGGGATTTTGGCAAGTATAAGGATGATTTGACCAAAGAATAGAGCCTACCACCTAGTGTCTCTTTATTTAAGCCAATCCTTTTAGATCAGGGATTAACTTATTATACTTAACAAAGCAACTTTGTAAGTATGCCTTTTGGGAATGACATTATGGAGGAGGCGGTCTTAAGGACCCCAAAGGGTGACCCGTGGACGGTACGCAATGCGGTTGAAGGAGTGCAAATATTTGGGGGAATTGGCTCGGGTAAGACTAGTGGCTCGGGACGCTCCTTGGCGACGCAGTATCTGCGTATGGGGTTTGGCGGCTTGGTATTAACCGTAAAGCCTGATGAGACCAATGAATGGATCGATTATGCAGCGGCGTGCGGTCGCAGCGATGATTTGGTGATCCTCTCCCCTGATCCTTACTATCCTGATCACTTTGATTTCATGGTGTATGAGGCCAGCCGGGCAGAGGGTAGTTATACCACAAACCTTGTCCAGGTATTAAAAACGGTTATCCAAGCGGGACAGGATCATGAGGGATCAAGTTCGGGGCAAGATGATGCCTTTTGGCAGAGTGCGATGGATTTACTTATTCATAATCTGATTGACCTCATTCAATTGGGACAAGAGACGATAACGCTTGATGATCTCTATGCTGTCAGTATGTCCATTCCCGTCTCCAGCAGAGATAAGGCCGAGTTTTTTGACAAATATTCCGAGGCGCAGGCAAAGCTGGCACAGCAAATCGACTCTGAGAAAAAGAAGCGGATTAAGATTCCCAGCAATGCATTTTGCGAGGCTGAGATTGCAGCAGTTGAGCGGCACGAAAAACTCAAAGCATTAGGCGTAAATTTTCCAGGCAATGAATATTTGCTTGGGCTGACCCAGGGGTTTTTCGATGACCGATATATCCCCTTGGCGGATAAGACCCGATCCATCATCGAGTTTAGCTTGATTGCGTTCTTGTCATCACTGCAACGTGAGCCTGTTAGGTCTCTGTTTTGTTCAGGACACTCTACCGTCACTCCAGAGGAGTGTATTAGCGAGGGTAAAATCATCATCCTAGACTTGCCGGTCAAGACCTATGATAAGGTGGGGCGAGATGCACAGATTCTGTTTAAATATATCTGGCAGCGGGCCATGGAACGGCGCAACGTCAAAGAGGATGGTGGCCGTCCTGTGTTTTTATGGGCTGATGAGGCGCAAAATTTCCTACATGAGCATGATATCGACTATCAGGCAACGGCGCGCTCTAGCCGTGTATGCACGGTCTATATTACCCAGAACATCAATAATTACTATGCGCATTTGGGTGGCCGAGACGGTGATGCCCGGGTAAAGAGTTTCTTGGGGACTATGGCAACGAAAATCTTTCACGCCAACGCGGATGTGGAGACCAACCGCTATGCCTCGGACTTGATAGGGGATCACTGGGCCTTTAAGCGGAATCGGAGTATCTCCTATGGCGAAAAATACAGCGAAACCGAAGGCGAGACTGAGGATCGTTTGCGCCACTTCTACCCCGAGGATTTTATCCCATTTAAGACGGGTGGCCTGCATCAGGATTGGATCACCCAGGCGGTGATTCATAAACAAGGAGCGCCATGGCCGAATGAAAGAGAAGAAGACGAAGAGGGTAATCAAATTGAGGCGCGCAATCATGTCTTTGTGGATATTCATCAACTTATGCCTCTTGAGACAAGCCAATGAGTAATCAACCTATATATAAAGAAGGAAACCTTAGTAAACGGCGTGATGGGAGTAGGCCGAACGCCTACTTTCTTATAGCTAACAAACTCAGAATACCTTTAGACCTCGTAACCCGTAAAAACATCGGAATCCGACTTGTTAATGTTAAACAACTGCTAAAAACCGTATTAGCTATTTATTTTACCCAATTAGCTTTTGTCTATTTTGGTTATTTTACTTTGATCCAAGGAAGAGAGTTTAGCTTTTTCTATATTAATAGCTATACTAATCCAGGCTGGCACAGCCAGCAAGATGATTATTATCTATTTAACCTAGCCAGTGACACATTAATGCCAGTACATTATTTTGTGTTGTTTGTTCTGGTGGTAGGCGTCCTGCAAATGATATTTCGACGCCAATCTGATCAAGCTAACACTTATTTTGACGGCGATTATTTGATCAACTGGCCGAAACACTTAGGCTTCCAGCCTAACAAAGTGTTTACCTACGTCTATGAGGTTGTATTTGAGCCCGGCCTATTCTTTATCGCTGGCTATATTTTTTCGATGTATCCTCAATACACCACGTTAGGGGTGCTACTGATTGTTATTAGTATTCAATCAGCCTTCATTGGTCTTGTTCGGATAAATCGATTCAAGCAGTATTCTTATGATCAAAGGGATCAGATTGATCGACAAAAGAAGGCCTTAACTGAGCAATCTGGCTTCTCATCGATATCTCGCATTCAATCGCAAAACCCAGAACCAAAGAAATCAAAGGCCTCCTCTGTAAAGCGTTTGTCCCAAGGAGGCAAGACACAAGAACCACGTTCCAATCTCCTAATCTTGCCAAAAGATGGCTGGGTGAATAAAGACTGAATGATCGATAATCAGCAGGTATCGTCATTATGAATTTGCACCCTGCCTGCGGGTGGTGATGCCTCCTGCCTAATGGGGGGGCTATGCAGAGGGGAGATGTCTGATTGAAATTAAGCAAAGCAGGGGGTGTTATAGGGCATGGAGGCAGGTGGGTGTTTATAGCTGTCAGTGAGTGGCTATAGTGCCATATATAGTATTTAAACGCGGTACCATTATTGGTAAAACTCCGGGTAAGATTATTACGTTAGAATTCATTATAAACACCAAACCAGTATATGTCGAAGCAAGTAGAATTTAAGGTTGGAGATGAGGTAAGGCATAAAACTTTTGCCATGAACTTGGTAGTGGAATCAATATCCAAAACTAAGAATGGTACAACCGTAGTCTGTTCTTGGATGACAATGGATGGGCAAAAACAGGAGAATTTTTCCCCTGAGTCGCTCATTCTTGCACCAAAATACAATATTGATGACCTCACTCAATACCTTGATTCCTACAAGAAGCTATACCTTTAATCTTTTTTGCCTGGGAGTTAGACTTACATTTTTATGATCATCGAAACGATCCTAAAACGCTGGTATGTCGCCCTGTTAATTGTGCCCATACTGGTTAAATGGTTGAGCAAGTTGGTTCTAGAATCTCCTGTTCTTTCAGAACCTAAAGATTTAGCGCTTGTCTTTTCTGCTGTAGTAATTTTGATCCTTGCGATAGAACTAAGTAAAAGGGGTGAGTCTAGTTTGACTGACCATGACCAAAAGATCGCTACTGGGTTGATACGTGGGATTGATCTAGATTCTTTTCAACAGGAATTCTTCGATCACGATGCCTGGTATGGTTTTAGGGAAGAGGCTATTCTTGGTTCAACTCTATTTGTTTATGACACAGAAAAATTCTCCTACAAGCCTAAAAACAAGGTATTAAAACGAAGGATCGAAAGTCTAAAAAAAGCACTGGAGTATTTCCATGACTATTCAAAAAACAATTTATACGGCCCTCGAAACAATGGATGGCTAATAAATATTCATCGCGGAGCCCCATATGATGACAAGGAGAAGGGGGAAAAACTCTACAGGGAATCCAGTGAAGAAATGAATAGAAGGAAAGCTTTAGTGTTAAAGCCCTTCGAGGCATATTTGGGCTTCATTCATCGGTACAATTTAATGCCCTTATACCGAGAGGTAAGGGAACAATATTTAATCGAAGAAGATGAAGTGATTGAAGGCCTCTAAAAAGATAAGACTGGAACTAAGTGCTCCGAAACCTGTAATAACAATTTTTATGCAGCAGATTATCGCGTGACCCTTGTTATCGGCGGGCACTCAGCATTACCGCATTCCATCCTATCCAGTAAGATCAACTCTCAGTTTTATTTGTAATCAATTACACGAATCTTATCTGCTGCCATAGAATATTTTGCATTTCAGAATTTTCCAGGATAAAGCACAGATTGCATGAGCTTAAATAGTTTTCTGGGCGGGCAAATAAGACAGGCTACTTCCCTAACCTGGTACTGTTTTGGAGGATTGACATGCTTTCCATCAACAGGCCAATAGTAGATCATACAGTTTCTAAGGCCAATATAATTTTTCTGCTTTAACCGCCTGTAAGAAGCGACATTTAGCATCGATAGAATATAAATTTTCAAAGTCTATATTTTAGGGTTAGGCTGTTTTTTATTATTTTAATTAACGTTAAATCCCTGTAAAACAGGGCATAAGTCAGTCTATTTAATCTACCCAGTAATATTACTTAGAGGTGTACTTTCAGCACTAAATTCCTTTATAATTTCCCACTTTTACATGAGCGGCTCGGTAAAAAACTTAACCCGGGGAAAGCTTATGGAAGCGACGATCACTCTAATCTTTGCACTCTCACTCGACCCTTCTGAGGGTCTGGCAATCTTCCTGATCTTACTTGGGGTTTGTACTACCATTTTGACAGTCATATTCGCAAAATTTTCTCTGGTGTGCATGCAAGCTATTCTCAACTCTTCCGTAAGCTCCATCAAAATCTGGATATTCAGCATTAGGTTTAAACAGAATGGCGGAAATAAGAATATTGATCCTTAGCCATCTAGGGTTGGATGTAAAAAATCGCGGGTTTGATTGTCACAAATAGGATAAGCACGCAATCTGGAGATCTTCCTCAATAATCAGCATACTCCTAAGCATATTTTACCTATCAACAATGAGATAGAATTTAGCCACGATTATTTCAGAAAGGCTTGAAATTAGGTAAATTAATAAGGATTAAATACTATTTACCCGAACCCTTTTCTGTCATGAAAATTAAGATCGATCCTTTTGTAAAAGTGCTATGCCTATTTTTTGGGTTTGTAAACACCTCTTATGTTTCTCAAGGACAAGATTTCAACCGCATCTTCAGTTATGGTGGTGAACTACTTCCTAACTCTTCAGTAAAGGGGGCAGCTGATTTTAATGGTGATGGCTTTGTTGATCTATTAGTAACGGGAGGGGGTATACCTGTAACGATCAGCTGGCTTAAAAACTTCGGCCATGATGGCCTACTAGATACAGCCCGGATAATCACTGATCAACATGAAGGCGCAAAAGAGGTTGGTATTGGAGATTTCGATGGTGATGGAGATTTAGATATTCTCACCTTAGGTTATGATTTTCTCACCTGGCATGCTAATGATGGAAGTGGGAATTTTTTAACTGGGCAGAGAACTCCTGCTCTAGGTAATGTCAGTAATTATGTCGCAGTTGGTGATTTGGACGATGATGGAGATGCAGACTATGTAGTTACATCAGTCACAGAGGGACTAATTGCTTGGTACGAAAACTTTAATGGTTTAGGATTTTTTGTCCCGCATAGTATTTCAATTGCAGGAACAGGATTCTCAGCAGTTGAACTTGCTGACCTAGACCAAGACAACGATCTCGACATTATTGTCACGGAAGCAGAAACCATCTCGGTCTCTTGGTTTGAGAACCTTGGCTCAGGAAGTTTTAGCGGAAGAAATGAAATAAGATCTGGAGGATTCAGTATGTCTCCCTACTTAAAAATAGGAGATATTGACTTAGATGGCGATAGCGACATTACTTTTATCTATGGCCCAAGCCAAACATCTTCATTTGTCGGATTTCTTATCAACGAAGACTCAGCCACGTCCTTTGCAGATAGATATTTGGATCTAAACTATAACAGTTTCTTTGATCTGTCAGATGTTGATATTGATGGAGATTTGGATATTACCACTAATGTTGGATGGTTTGAGAACCAAAATGCATTTAATTCTCAACCTCCTAAAAGGACCGTTTTAGGGTCTTTAGGGGGGCATTTCCCTATTGATATTGACCATGATGGAGATGTCGATTTATTCAATAATGTAACTCAGCAAAATTGGGTCTGGTATCGTAATCTTATTAGACCAGCAGTCGATAGTATAACCATCATAGACTCGTTACTACCAATTGAAGAGGGTGACACACTATATTTCTGGGTAAAATTCGAAGCTGATGTGATTAATGTAGATGAAGCGGATTTTGTAACTTCTGGAAGTGCTATCGGCACTGTACTTCATACCATCAGTTATAGTGATAAGTTGTATCAAGTAATTGTTACTCAAGTGGCCGGGATAGGTCCAATAACGCTCGATATTGCAGCTAATAATAACATTTTAAGCAAATCATCGAACCTGTCAATTTCTGGGGAAGTCAAGTATTTTGAATCCTACTGGGTTGGCCCCGGGGGAGATGGAGTTGGAAATGGTGGAGATACAATTCCCCCAACCGTTACGGTCGACTGGTTATATTTTAACTCACACTCACCAAATCTAACAGGCAAGGTAAATGACCACACCGCTACATTGGTTGCGTTAGTAGACGGGCAAAGCTACGAGTTGCCTATTGCTGAAGACTGCAGTTGGATGTTACCACCAGAAGCAAACTGTATTCTTGATGAGGGAGAGTATTTAGTCCAATTAGTGGCAACCGACGCAACAGGTAACCAGAGTATCACCGAGGTTACATTACACATAGATTTTACTCCTCCTACAGGCCGCATTAATCGCCTCACTACGGCAGACAGAAGCCCTGAATTAACTGGACGAGTTAGTGAGGATGCCGCCACTGTGATTTTAACAATCCCTGCTAGTCCACACAACCGAGAGTATCAGCCAAATGTAAGAGTCAGTCGGTTCTGGGAACTTTTTGATAACCAGGTTATTCCTTTAGAAGAAGGGACTTATGATGTGGTTTTAACCATTACTGATCTAGCCGGGAATGTAGGATATGATACTTCTCGCAGTGAGTTGACGATTTCCTACGCTACACCAACAATCACTATCCAGGATATCCTCACTAATCAAACCTCTCCCGAGCTGACCGGTTCTGTGAGTCCGCAATCAGCATCAGTCACCATCTTTGTTGATGGTCAAACTTGGCCTGCAAATAACAATGGAGATGGAACCTGGGTATTAACTGCGGGATCACTATCACCTCTCTCTGAAGGGATTTATACGGTTGTTGCCACCGCATCATTAAGTTCAGGTGTTAGTCAATCAACGACATTAACTAATGGGTTAGAAATAGACCTTACTCCTCCTATGGTTAGCATTGATCCATTGGTTACAACAGATGACCAACCCGACATAACTGGAACACATACAGAAACACCTGTTGTCATTATGGTTAGCCTGAATGGCGAGGATTATGAAGCTGAAGAAAACGGTAATGGGACCTGGGTTCTTGAAGGTGTCGTAATTGAGGCATTACTCCCTGGTGTTTATGATGTGGAAGTGACCACAACAGATATTGCAGGAAATGTTGGTGTGGATTCAACCCAAAATGAATTAACAATCAATAGCTCAGAAGCAAATCAGAATGGCAGAGCATGGCTTAACAGTATAACAGCATATCCTAACCCGGTGAGTGATATTATAACCATCGATGCTGTAGATAATGGCTCAGGAATTGCACGCATTGATCGTATCAAAGTAAGTGTATTAGATCGCCGTGGAATTGAAGTTATAGAAGCCTATTTAGGCCCAGAGAGTAATACCCTAGACATTCAATCCCTTGATCCTGGTATTTATCTTTTAAGAGTTAGTAGCTTGGAAGGAATAAAACATTGGATGCTCGTTAAAGAGTAGGGTTGTAGATTATAACCACGAGTGCATATAGAATGAGGTTGGTTTAGCAAAGCTATTTTTGCCTATCGTGGTGCCAGATTTTACATGTCCTAGGGTGAAATGGTCATACTAAATACTAATAAAGATTAAACCAGTAAATGGCGAGGCGAATAGATTTTCAGGTAGGGGATGAAGTGAGACACAAAACCTTTCCAAGGACAATGATCGTGGAAGAAATTGAAGTTTCGGATCCACAGAATAAAAATTCGTCAGTGTATGTCCATTGCTCCTGGATGGATGCAAATGGGCAAAAACGTGACAAGTTTTTACTTGAGGTACTTACCCTAATATCCCAGAGAGAATTATCTGACCACGATAAATGGATTGCCGTTAGTTTAATTCGAGCAATTGATCTTGATACGTTTAAGGAAGATTTTTTTGATCAGCATTCTTGGTATGGATATAAAAAAGAAACCCTAAAAGGCACGTTTACTTTTGTAGATAACTCCACAAAACTTAGTCATGTACCGGATGATGTGGCTTTAAAGAATCGTATTGCCATTTTAAGAGAGGCCTTTCAAAGATTCCATGATTGTTCGGGGCAATATCTCATTTCGGGTTCTGATGGTTGGTATGAGCACATGCATAGAAATCATCTAAGAAGATTCGATGATCCAAAAATTAATAAGATGTATGAGGAAACAAGTCAGGAGATGAACCGAGAAAGCACGCTTGTACAAGCCCCCTTTGAGGATTATTTAGCATTCATTCGTCAGCATAATTTAATGCCGCTGTATAAGAAGGTGCGTGCGCAGTTTTTATTGGAAGAACAGGAAGCTGCCAAAGGTTGAATAGATTTTCCGAGATACCAATTAGCCCTAAACACGGCATTATTTTTTTAGTCTCTATTCCGAAATAAAAACTCCATATATGAAATTTTTATTTCATATTCGAAAAACCTGAAACGAACCCTTATCTTTACAGGACAAAAAATTGTATCGTACGATACAAACTCTTGTGATCGAAAGGTCAATAAAAAAGCCCACCCTTGGAGGGGTGAGCTTTCGACATCAGGTTCTTTCAAAACCTGCAGAGTAGATCAACAAGAGTTATCGGCTCCTCGGCCAACGACGGGTATGTTCACAGACGTGGACATGCCCGTTTTCTCTTGTGTGCTTTACGACATACACTCGCCGCTCCCTTGTCGAGCCCTGGGCTCTAAAAGGAAGAGTTAATTGAGTTTTTCTCATTTTTGAGATTCTCCTCTGATCGTTTTTAACCTGAGAAGAGAGCCTCTAGGCTGAGACGGCAATTACCACCTTCACCTCTTTATATCAGCATTAAACAGGGTCTAATCCAGCCGGTAAGAAGACCAAATGATTGAAGCAGTTATGCGTACAATCGCTTTTTCAAATGTAGGCATAAATATTGTAATTTATCATGTCTTGAGTGTGTGTGGAGTTGTCCACATTGTGGGATTTTTACACTTTTAAGGCACATAAAATATGCATTTAGAATCAAACCAAGCGAAAAAAATATTTCTTCATTGGATTATTTTAAGATGGTTATTTATCCACATATTAACAGAACCCCTATAGTGGTAACCACGCCGGATTTGGCCTTACACAGAATTTCACTCACAAAAATCAAAGACACCACTAGGTTTTAGAGGAATTTTATTTCTAGTGTGGATAACTTTTTTAAAAAAAACTTTTAATCCTGATCGGAAAGCCAGTTTAGAGGCAAGAATCAAGATTAAAGAACAAACATCCTAGGGGAAACCAAGGATTAGAGATTCTGATGATGCCTGCAATCATCACCTTCAGTTTTCACACTATTCTGAGGCCATAAAATCACAGGAAAAGTGACCTGTGGCATCACGGGGGAATCTTTTTGGCGGAATCTGGCCTGGGTGTTGTCTACTAGTCGTGGACTTGCTTATCTTTAAATGGTCCCGGCGGATGGGACAATGAATAAACGAGGTCATGAAACGAACACCGACATAATCAAAGATACCCTTTGGGGAATGGTATGGGATATCGGCGCTGGATCAGTGAATGATCCTTGGCAGGATGATGACTGGGGGGCACTTTCTTCCGGGATCGCGCTCGCGTCGGTCATTGACTGATTGGCTGGGCCACGGGGTGATGCCTTGCTGAATTCGGTACCTTCCCTGTCTAAACCATCTTTGATTATATCATGAATAAAATCAAAACACAGACATGGGCAGGGTTTGCCGCTCAGGCATTATTGGCAGACAGCATTTCAGCAATTAAGGGCGGGAATACCGAACCGGGTGGCCCGCGGCCACAAGGACCTAAGCCGCCACCCCCACCGCCTGCGGATACAGTTTAAGGAACCTAAGGACCCGCCCATAACGGCGGGTCAATCACTGAAACGACGTGCAACACAGACTGTTACTTTTTTTGGTTTTGGTGGTGCCCATACTGGTTGGGCAAACGCAGCGGGCTGTGGTTGCACCGGATGAATCTGTGCCCGTTGATCCTTATGATGTGTATCGGCAATTCTATACCCAAGCATATCATGTCGGGTCTAGTGATCCTTACACAGCAATCACGTTTGCCAAGCTGGCCGAAGAAGGGGCAAACAAAACAGATGATCTTTTAGCGAAGGCCAATACAGCCTTCCTCCTTGGCAGTCTCTATTATCAAATAAAATCCTATGCCTCGGGCTATGAAGCCTATACCAAGGCCGAATCCCTCTATCCCTCAATTGATCAAAGGGGGTATGCTTTACAGGCATCTTGGGGCCGGGCGGTATGTTTAATTGGGATGAACTCCTTGGGTAAAGCAGAGGCGCTGTTGCGGACGATTTCCCCCCAGCTTGAGAAAGTCTTATCCTCTGGGGAATATGCAGCTTTCCTCATCGATCAGGGGTATCTCTACCGAAAAATGTCGGCATGGTCACAGGCGCAAGCCTTCTATATGCAAGCATCTGAATTCGTCGAAGATTCCTATCAAGAAGCGCTGGTGCGATTATGGTTGGGGACCTGTGCGCAACAATTAGGACAGCCACATGTCGCGGATCAAGCCTATCAAGAGGTCTTGAAACGATGTCAGTTTCAGCATTGGCCGGAACTCCAAGGCTATGCCGAGATGAATCTCGGGACCCTTGCGGATGCGCAAGAAGAGTGGGAACAGGCTGAGCTATGGTTACAAAAATCCCAAGCCACTTTCTCGACTGATAGCGGGTATGTTGACCAAGTCATTGAGGTGAGTTTAAACCTGTCAGAAGTACTGCAAAAGAGCGGCGGTCTAAGGCAGGCGTATACTGCCCTGGCTGAGTGTTTGCCACTGGCCGATCAGGCATTGGATAAGGGGCTGGCTATTCGCCTTTATAATCGGTTGATGGTCCTGGCGACCCAAACAGGTCATGAGGCCATCGTGCCAGAGTTGACCGCCAAATTGGAGCAAGATTTAGTGACACTTGAGGCGGCAAAAGCGGATTTTGAGCAAGCGGTCAATGCCGGATTGATCCATGAGGTCGATGCCTATTGGGACACAGTTCAGGCTGCCGATCAGGATTATCGGCGCGAGATTAGTTTAACCATCTTGGCGGGTCTCTGCATGCTCCTGACCCTGTGGATGCTTTACCGCCAGCGTCAGGCCCGACGCACCATCAAGCGGCAACAGGCCCAGCTGAGGGCCAAAGAGGATGCCGCCGTACAATTTGCGGCGGATTGGCAGGCAGCCAAACAACAGCTTTA
>DMST01000409.1:34171-34367 GCA_003454975.1 Cytophagales bacterium
ATTCTCTCCTTGCGCCGCTAGCCAGGCGTGTAATGCTTCATTTTCTTCCAAGAGCTTGTGGGTATGATCCTGCACGGTTCCGGCATATACTGCCCAGGCATCCCCGGTGATGCGGGCTAAATCCTGTTTGATCTGTTCCCTAACCCCCAGCCAGTCGGTGATCTGCGCGAGGGGGGTGATGGGTGTGGGCGTGGGG
>DMST01000409.1:34470-47663 GCA_003454975.1 Cytophagales bacterium
CGCCCGGCCAAAATATAAGCCAGTGACCAATGCGGGAAGTGCTGGGGCAGTTTGCTGAGATGGTCGATACTGAGGACCGCGCCGGGGGTCGTCAGCGTATGTTTCAGGGTATTATAGGGAATGCCAACGCGGTGGGCCAGACTATTGAGGTTAAGGCCTTCCTGGTCCATTAAGGCGTGCAGGCGGGCGCCAAACCCTGATTGTGTTTCGTCAAGGTCAGTCATGGCGATGCAGGTCGGTTAGGCGGTCAATCAGGCGATCCTGGAAATCCGCATACAATGCCACCAGGTGCAGCCGTTCCATCAAGGCATCTTCAAACAGCGCAGCCCAGTCTCGGGCGTACCTCTCTCGCGCTTTGGCCGTTTTGCCGGGTGGTGTCGCACTGAGGGTATCAGCGCGGGTCTGGAGGGGTGGCGGTGGCGGGCCACTCTCCCCGAGCATGTTTAGCATCTCTCCTACCCCCTGCAGCCACCATGTCAGGTTGAGCTCGGGGTAGGCGCTGGCAATCCGCACGAACAGTTTTCCCGCGACATTCATCCCGGCGGAGAGGTTATTCAGCACTTGTGGACTGGTGCCGCAACGGTCGGCCACCTGGGCCAGGGTGATCCCGCGATGATCACAAAATTGGGTCAAGCGCCGCCCCATAGCGGCAACCTTGGCGCGGTCTCGTGCGGTATGATCAGATGCCATTCGGTAAAGATAATGCGATGGAATTATACAGCTGTGCAATCTTTGAAATTTGGTCGCAAATATTCAAATAATGTATATCTATGACCAATGCGATCAGATTATACCCCTGGGCTCCTCTTGCGCTTGGCCCATGCTTCACGCCAGATTTGGACTCAAGAAAGCGACAAACTACGTAGCAGTTTCATGTTTTTTAGATGGTTTACACAAGACAAGAGGCGGTCCTTTGGGGCCGTCCTCTTAAGGCTAAACAAAGCACCTAATGGGAAAACATACACCACAATTGTTTCAAACATGGCTCGCTGAGTTCACCGAAAAAACAGGTGTCGGCATTGAACATGGTGACTATAAGCGCATTGCTGATCTGAGTCCCAAACCTGATGATAAGGGGGTCTATACGGCCGATTATGTGCGTAAGGTGCTGCTCGACATCCGAGACAATCGCGAGATCCTCTCTCGGGCCAAAGCCTATCTTCAGCAAAAGGCGAAGCTGATCAAGGCTTTGAGGAAAGGTCAAAAACCATGAGTAAGGAACAGACAATTCCAGATAGTTTTTTTGAGCGTCTTGAAAGGATCATCCGGCATAATGGGGGGACCCTGAATAACTTCTCTGAACAGGCGGGTTTTTCCAGTGGGGCTTTGTCCAAGATCCTCAATGGCAAAAAGAGTTTTGGCATTGATAAGCTGTTTAATATCCTTTCTGCTTTTCCGTTGCTTAACCCTGTATGGCTGTTATTGGGCAAAGGGCCCCAGTATCTAGAAGGCGGTTTTGATTACCAATCCTTAACCCAACAGGTCAACGCCCAAGAAATCGAAATCCTACGCCTTAAGGCCAAATTGGAGGTCTATGAAGACCTGATTAAATATCGTACCACTCAACACCCCCCAAAAGATGAAGAATGAAGATATCCTTGACCGCCTGGATCACTTTTGTGAACTCATTGACCTCCCCAAGGAGGATTTTGCCGTAATGATTGATGTAAAGACCCCCTTCGTGACCAGCGAGGGGGTTGATGCCGGGCAATGTGCTGCTGTGTTGGCAGCCTTCCCCCAACTCAACCTCAATTGGCTGCTGTATGAAACTGGGGATATGCTTCAAGGAGGTATGATGACCACAATCCAATAAAAATAAGACAGGGTAGTGCATTTATCCATTCATTGTGCGCATGGTCACAAAACGAATGGGACCAGAAAAATCCAAAGAAGTTCTGAATGCGGCGACTGAGGCCCAAGTCGATGCGATCAATAAGCGGGTAAGGATGTTTATTGATTACAAGAAATACAGTATGCATACCTTTGGTGAGATGGTTGGGATTGCCGCAGGCGGTATCTCTCGAGCGATCAACCCAGAGGGAAAATACTCGATGGGGATTGACAAATACCTGAAGATGTTCATAGTGTTTCCCGAGCTTAACCCGCACTGGCTCCTGTTTGGTGAAGGGTCTATGGTGATTACTGAGGAATATGATACACGGCCCGAAAGTGTCAAAGGCTTAAAAGTAGAGATCGAACAACTTAGGTCCGAAAACCAACGCCTGACCCATAAGCAAGAGGCCTATCAGGAAATACTCTCCCTCCTTGGGAGTAATATAAATCTACCTTAAGGGGAGGGCACTTAGCCCCCCCCTCAAAAACCTCAAACCCCATTTTTAAGAAGGCGGTTGGCACTGTGAATATGTGCGTGAACCGATATGGTTATCCATCATATCCACAGTGCAACGGAAACAAGAATTAAACGACTAACCTCTTAATTCTTGACGCAGCGACAGTTTAGGGCGGCAACATCCCCAACAAAGCCCAATGTTGCATTTGGCCCGCCGATATTCATATAATGGAAGACTGGCTCTTGAAAGACACTGAATTTCTCAAAACTAGCGGTCCAAATGCTTCCTGAATCTCCATAATTACGTCTTGGTTCATCACGAGTAATACCGAAATACCCATACAATCTAAGCGACAGACCACTGCTGTTGGTGCCACCTTCTATACCTAATGGCTGATTAGGATTAATATCAATCAGGTTAGGGATATTACCCATGGCACCAATTGGACCTTTAGTAATTACACGCCATTCTAATTCAGTGGGGATATGCCAGCCAGGAGGGCATAAACCTTGGCGTGTCCCCACACTATCTTCTTGCGAGTCTTGGTAATCCCCGGTTTGCATGAGTTCGTACCACGTATAATAGCCTCCTTCTATGCAATCAGCATCCCAACAGAGTTTTTCAGCTATCCCATCAAAGCCCTCCTTGTCATCGATATCCTCAATACCGACCAAAGCGCCATAATTGAGGTTTTCAGTCATCCAAACCATACCACGGTATTCAACAGTCCCATAGGTTTGCCCATCACGAGGATCAGTCCAGGCGTCACCAGGTTGCCAACTGCCATTCATCCCATCAGAGGCCAACACTACAACAAGCGGCCCATTCCCAGGGGCATAGGCCTTCAGCTCATTAGCTGTGAATGTCTGCTCAAAAGGTAGGTATCCTCCCTTGGAAATCGTCACCTGATAATCAGGTAGGCTATCCGTCATCTCAATCAGGTGCGTTGAGGCATCAAGATTGATGGCTACGCGAGTACGGCCACCGGCTGCGATTTCTAAATGAGATGCGGTTAATTCTGGCAAGCCTGTGCTTTGGTTTTCAATGAAAACCGCAACCTGGAAATCGAAGGTATGCACCACGTTAAAGGTAAAGACGGCATAACCGAAGGCATCGGCGGTTGCATCCCCAACGGCCAACACCTCAACCGCCACGGCCTCCACACCATCTTCCGACACCGTAAAACTCAACGGTAGGGGCTGATTGACCAGATTAGCTTTATCTGATCCAGTTATTGGGGCTGCATAGATGACCTGATTATCAGCATTCTCAACCAGAAACTCATTCAGTTGATAGTCTCCAATTGATAGAGTCAAGAGACTTGTTACATACCCATTGCTAAAAGTAGAGACCGTTAGCGTATGTGATACCTGATCACCTTCTGGGGTGGTAAGACTAAGCCTGACATGCGCTGGTTCCTCTAATTCCTGACTACGACCTGAAATTCCCTCAGAAGATGTCTGAGTAAATGTGAAGCTAACGTTTTGCGCTGGGGCTTCAGGGGTTATTCCCCGGTTACACCCAATCACAGCAAAACCCAATAAAAGCAAAGCTAGATGTTTCATGATAGTCATATTGGTTCTATTTGGCTAACGTCTGTTAGGCTTATGGTATTTTATGCAAATGCGTAAAAGTTCATAAAGAGGTGGATAAGCCAGGGAACATCGCTTAAGGCTTTTCATTACTGGATTTATCAAGCATCTAAACACCACCGCGTCCCTGTCTGTATAACCACAATCCACTATCTTGTAAGGGATGATCCGAATGTTTCAAAGTGTGACCAGTGCGCAGGCGAAGAATTACTTCAAGGCGTCCTTGGGCAAGGCGGATTATTATCTGGAAGGGCAAGAGATCAATGGCCGCTTTCATGGGGCGGTGGCCCGACGCTTGGGGATTGCCGAGACTCTGGTCACGCCTGAGATATTCAATGATCTGTGTGACAATCATGTACCGGGTAGTCAGGACAGCCTAACCCCTTCCACCTTGGCTAATCGGCGGGTTGGCTACGATATCTCCTTTCATGCGCCAAAGTCTGTGTCGATCCTGCATGCGCTGGGCTCGGATGATCGGGTGTTGGACGTCTTTAAACAGTCTGTGCAAGCCACCATGATCGAGATGGAACAGGCGATGCAGACTCGTGTGCGGGCCAAGGGCAATAATCATGATCGCCAAACGAGTGAGATGCTGTGGACCGACTTTGTCCATCAAACGGCGCGCCCAGTTGCCGGGCATGCCCCTGATCCGCATCTACATTGTCATTGCTTTACCTTTAATGTCACCTATGATGCCCTTGAGGAACGCTATAAGGCCGGGCAGTTTCATGATATCAAACGCGATATGCCCTGGTATCAGGCTCGCTTTCACAAACGGTTGGCTGATGGCCTACAGGGCCTGGGCTATGGTGTGCGCCAGACCCGCAATGCCTTCGAGGTTGTGGCAATCCCCCAAAAGGCGATTGACTGGTTTTCCAAACGCACCGATTTAATCGGCCGCATTGCCGAGGAACAGGGCATTACCGATCCCAAGCAACTAGACCAGCTGGGGGCCTTTACCCGTGGGGCCAAAGATCAGGATTTGACCATGCCAGAACTGCAAGAGGTCTGGCAAGCAGGCCTTGCCCTGGAGGGGATTGATGTGGCTGAGGATCATACCACGCCGACCCACGGCCCTGAGGACGCCAAGGAAGCGATTGATCACGCCATCACCCATGAGTTTACCCGCGCCTCGGTGAAGCGCCAGCGACAGCTGTTAACCACGGCGACCCATCTGGCGGTCGATACGCCCGAGATCAGTTTGGACGATCTGGATCATGCCCTGAATGCGCGTGAGGATCTGACCACCATTACTGAGGGCACCGATCAGCTCTGTACCACCCTGGAGGTCCAAGCCGAAGAACGCGCAATGATTGCCGGGGCGCAACGGCTACGCGGCTGTGCCCGCCCTATAACCATGGATAGTGTTGCCCATTATTGTGAGGGGCTCAATGATCAGCAAGCGGCTGCCGTTAAACATGTGCTGACCATGCCGGATCGCTTGGTGATGATCCGCGGTGGGGCAGGCACCGGCAAGACCACCCTGATCAAGAATGCCGTTCGCGGCATTGAAGATAATGGTAAGCAGGTCTTTCTATATGCCCCCACGGCTGGCGCAGCGCGACTTGTCTTGCGTCAGGAGGGATTTGCGCAAGCCGATACCGTTGCCAAGCTCCTCTCGGATCAAACATTACAAGATCAACTGAAATACCAAGTCCTATGGGTGGATGAGGCCGGGATGCTGGGGACCCAGGATATGAAGGCCCTGGTCGATCTGGCCCATGATCAGAATTGTCGTTTGATCCTGTCGGGCGACCCGAAACAGCATGCGGCGGTGGTCCGTGGAGATGCCATGCGGGTGCTGAACAGCGTCGGGCGGATTCCATACCAGAATGTCAATGTGATCTATCGCCAGCGATCCGCCCAGTATAAGGCGGCGGTGAAGGATATCTCGGACGGCAAGGTCGGGGAAGGCTTTAAGCAACTCGATCAGATGGGCGCGATTGTCGAGTGTGACCCCAGTGACAGCGTGCAGCGCCTGACCCAGGATTATCACGCCGCGATCAAAGACGGTAAAACGGCCCTGGTGGTCTCGCCGACCAACCAACAGGCGCAAGATGTGACCAAAGCCATCCGCCAGAGCTTGAAGGAGACCAAGCATCTTGGCCAACGAGAGAAGGCGATGACCCAGCTGCGCCCGCTGCATTGGACCGACCCGGAAAAGGCCGATCCCAGGCGATACGCCCCGGGACTGGTGATCCAAACAACGCAGAACCTGCCCACGATGCAACGCGGGACCCAGGCCACGGTCACGGCAATCCAGGATCATCAGGTAAAACTCGACAATGGAAAGGCCTTACCCTTGGATCAAACATCACGGTTTGAGGTGTTCCAACCGGGCACGATTGAGGTCGCCCAGGGGGACCTTATTCGGATTACGCGCAACGGATCGGATGCCTCGGGCCGTCGTCTAACCAATGGCAAACTCCTTGAGGTCACCAAGCTGAACCCGGATGGCTCCATTCAGTGCCAGGCACAAAACGCCAAGGCCGAGGCACTGCCCTTTACCCTAAACCCGGATCATGGGCATGTGAACCTTGGCTATTGCCTAACCTCCTATGCCTCGCAGGGGAAAACCGTGGATCGTGTCCTGATTGCCCAACCGGCCGCCACCTTTCCGGCTAGCGATCAAAAGCAATTCTATGTCTCGGTCTCGCGCGGACGGGATAGCGTGACCATCTATACCGATGATAAGGAAGACCTGCTGCGCACGATCTCTCAGGATGGCGACCGCAGGGCCGCCACCGAACTGGTGCCCCTTGACAGCCCGGAAAGAACCCTGGAACGGAGTCGCGGATTGAGAGAGAGACAAGACATCGAGATTCCCGATAGGGATAGAGACAGAGACTATGAAGGACCGAGGGTGGAGTAATCAAAAGCGTAACCTCAATATCAAATTGCTGACTACCCAGAGGCTTTCAGAATTCTATTTATCTTCATGTCCGGCTGCTGTGGCTTAGGGTTACCAGCAAGACCATCGATAATGGCGAGAAGAATAGCAAAATCGAGGAAGGAGGGCAATAATGGGGGATCGTGAACTGAAACGCTATCCTGGCTTGGGCGGGTCTGACAATGAGGAAGAAACCTTGATTGTCTTTGAGACCAGCGATAGCGTCAGTCATACCCTTACCCTAAAGCAGCTGGACGGCACGCTGCACCTATTTCGCACGGTCCAACTCCTTCATGCTGAGCTTACCCCCAGCCGCGATAACCTGACCCTGCTTTTTCCTACCCACACAGTCGCCATTACAGGCTTTGCCCTCCAACCCATCTTTGACGCCCTCGCACAAGATCGCCTAGCCCTGGTCCGCGCCTTTGACAAACGCTATGCCAGCCAAGTACTGGAGAGTGACCCCTTTGTGAAGGAAATTGAGGTAGAGGGGAGAGGAGATTAATGTAATTTCCATCTGCCTATAGCAACTTTGCTGCCGGGGATACTTCTTAGAAGTAAACTATTCAAGTGAATAAAGGAGAAAGTCTTTGGAATAACTCTTAATCTTCTTTGGAATTACAAAAGCTACACTAAATCTGGCTCTTGTTATTGCAACGTACAGCTTTGCTTTTGATCTATCCTTCAGTTCCTTTTCCTGGGACTTTATCCATTCTTGGATTGGGCCAGTAGCATAGATAAGAACCCTATCATAGGTACAGCCTTTCGAGGCTCCAAAATTCATTACGGGATAATTGGAATTAACTTTCTTCTTTATAGAGTCTCTGAGTTGCATAGGTTTATACTTTGCCAAATAGGCCTCAACATCTTCTTCATACACCACGTAACATCCCTGATCTTCCTGTCTTTCTTGATTGCCCGAGGTTGCTTGTTTTAGGTCAGGATACAACTTATTTGATAAGTCACAGATTGCACGTACTGAGCGATAATTCTTATTTAATGATGTGTCATCTATCTTAACTAAATGAGATACGTTTTCAAAAAAACCGACTAGAGATGTGGCTCTGTATTGTTTGTTCTTTGGACTGTCCGAGGTAGAATAAGTACTTTGCCTTGGGTCTCCAACTAGCTCAACAACTATGTTGGACTCAAAAAGTAGGTGTAAAACATCTAAATCATAACCTGACAAATCCTGAACCTCATCAACAAAAACATATTCAAATATTTTGCTTATTCGATCAATTACTTTACCGCTTGATTCGCCGTCACAACGGACAATGAAGTCTGCAATTTTATCAGAATAAATCTGAAGCCCTTGATTGAAATAATATTTTCTAATATTGCTCCTTGCAACATATGTTGCAGACCTCCCATTAGACAAGGTCATTCCGTTAAAGTCAAAATCAATCAGGTTTCCTTGGAATGGTCTTATGCCGTGTTGTAATAAAAATGAAAACCAAGTTTGTATGGTGACATTTGAAGGGATTGCCCTAGCTTTCTTAATTATGCGAGCCTTCAATTCTGCGGCATTTGCCTCTGTGAAAGTTGTAATAAGAATCTTGGCTGGGGACAAAGACAGAGCTCGGTTAACAAGATATTCTGTTTTACCTGATCCTGCGGAAGCAATAGTGAGCTTATTGTTCATGATATTGCTTCGGCTATATATTTTGGAAAATCAATCTGACCTTCAAAATTAAATATACTTAATGCGCAATCAGTTTTATTTGATCGCATATACAAAAGGATTCCTTCATCATTTGTAAAGCTCGTTTGGAATATCTCATTTAGCTTTTTGAGGGTATTACATTTCAGTAATTTCGGTTCTAAGGTATTATAGTTGAAATTGTCTATTTTCCCTCCATCCACTTCTGAATCAAAACAAATAGATATATCATTAACCTTGTTTTCCCCTAAATACCTTTCATATTTCTTTTTAATCTGATTAAGATCTCCATCGTTATCTGTTACTACGGCAACTTTTTGACCTACCTTTTTAGAGATTTCCAAAAAGCGAAGAAAGCTTGTCCCTACTGAAATAACATCTATTCCATGATCAATAGGTAAATTACCGTCATTATCCTTCATATAGGCCTTTTGAACAACTAATTCATCAGATGGCCCCTCAACCAATATTGCTTTATCACACAACAATAGTCTTAAGGTATCGTATCCTGGGAGTTTCTTAAAAAACTCACTCGTATCTTCCTCGAGATCAGCTATCCTTAGGTGCTTCAAACCTTTCATAAGGATCAAATTATCTAACCCAAGTTTATTGGCCACATAACTGCTATGAGTTGATATTATCAACTGCTTACCTTCAACATTGCTTATTATTTCATTTATCAGTTTGCTAAGATTAGCGTGAGATAAATGATTTTCGGGCTCCTCCAGTAAAACTACATTTGCTTCTCTAGATTTTTTTTGACTTAAAGCGAGTTTGGTTTTTATAACACATTGCTCTCCTTTGCCTATATATTGGAAAGGGATGTTATCTAAGTAGGTGATTAAGCTAGTTTCCCAAGCATTCTGTGTCGACAAATCAACTGAAATCTGAATTTTCTTACCACTCACATTCGCCTCTGAATTCAGTTTGGAATTAATATCAATGACAGATGGATCTTCCATGAATTTTTCCTTCATCTGCCTGTGAGCTTGAGAAATAGCTACTCGATCAGCGTCCTCTAGGTTTCCTTTTACAATTCTTGAAACTAAAATATCTGAGCCATATGAAAGTCTCGAATTAGATGAATCAATTAAAATGGACTTAAGTGGAATACTTCTTGCTGATACAGTACCACGCGCGAATGATTTCCAAGTGACTTTATAATACTCTATGGGGATCGATAATATTTCGCCACTATCCACTAGGTTAGAATATTCAGACCTGTACTCTTCGTCGAATTCTATCGAGAAAGAAACCCCAATGGAGTCTGATTTTTGACTGTTTCCATTACCTCGTAATTCTTGCAACTCATCTGCATTCAAATATAATTCAATTAGAATATGAGGTGGTGGGGACGGGTTTTTGCTTTTAAGACTCTTTATGTATTCCTCTTCGTAGTCTCTATTAAATAGGTATTGAGAGAGTTCGTTTTTGAGATATCGGCCATTCAAAAACCCTGACAACCCTAAGTGTATTGCTTCTAATATTGTTGATTTTCCAGCTTCATTATTCCCTACAATTATGTTTGGACCATTCCAAAGGTCTAAAGAAAAACGTCCCTTATACCCTTTAAAGTTTTCAATAATTATTTTTTCGATATACATGTCAACAACGGCAGTATAGGCTAAAAATCATCAGAAATATAAGTAAAAACTACAATACATCTACAAACAGTGAAGTCTTATCTTCTCCAACCACTCACGCTTTTGCATCAGGCTAGCCCCACCACCATAATCCGGGCGATTAAACTTATGACCCATTAAATCTGCCTGGACCCGATCCGGCGCATTCGCCGCCAGTAACCGATCTTGGAAGCTGTGGCGTAGGCTATAGAGACTATGCTTGGGGGTGGGTTTAAGATTATTGACTCTGAGATACTTAGCAATGGTGGCCGAATAGGTCTCATTATTATCTTTGTATCGGGGGAATCCCCTGGGAAACTGTTTTAATGCCGCTAGAGCATAGCCTACCAGGGGCAGCGTGCGTTCGCTATAGATGGTCTTTAACTCTTCGCCCTCTTTAAACTGAATGGTGATATGCGGAATCTCATCCTGAAGGTGAATATCCTCTGCCCCCAGGTGACAAATCTCTTTTGGTCTGGCTCCTAGCTCGGCCAAGATCATTAGAATCGCTCTAGCCTCTGGGTTCAGGCTCTCTAGGTTTTGGGGATTGAGGATACCAGTTACTATGTGTTCCGCCTTAAAAGCGGCACGAGTCGTCTTGTTTCCGCGCTCTTTCAGGCCAATTTTGCTAAACAGCCAGCCACAATCTAGGCCTAGGCGGTGATGCTCATTTACCGCCTCAACCATGTTTTTCACCGAATGCAGTTCCTTGTTGGCGGTATTAATCGCCTTCTTTTCCTGTTGAATGCGGGCAATCCACCAATCACGAAACTGGATTACATCATCACGGTCCAGTGCCGATAATGGTTTGTCACCAACAACCTTTGAGAAGTTACGGATTGCCTTCAGCCTGGGATTGCGCCACTTACGGATTTGTTCAGCTGATTTATGCATTACCCGGTTATGCGTTATTGCCCAAAACGCCTCGGGTACAGCGGAAACCTTCATTTCGGGTGCATCCGCACCTCCTAAAACCGCTTTAACGGTTGAGGAATGATCTCCGCTTCTTTCCGTCGTTTCATGTCTAAGAATTAGGTCTTTGAGATTACCAGCCGCAATCTCTGCAGTTGTTTGATAGGCAAAGCCATTGAGTCGAGCCAGCTTGACCAGCTGACGAAAAGGCTCCTCCTGATAGCGCTTTCCTGAGATTACCAGGTCACGCCAATATCCCTCAATTTCCTGATCATATTGAATGACCAGCCTTTTTGCCTTCTCCAAGCTATCCGTCTTGAGAGAAATCCTAACATACTCTCGTGAGTCAAACTCACTAAGCTCCTGCGGGACACGCCGATTATAATAATAGCGCTTGCCGATCTTTAAAATATGGCGCACTTACGCCTCCCGTGTAGCTGTTATTGAGTGCTATAATGAGTGATTATTTAGAGTATCGGCAAGGCCATCGAGTGTCAATTTATTTTGGTTTTTATTTTGTATTCAGGGGCTTATTGAAGGTCGGAATGGGGTGAAAATGGTGCCGGCTGGGGGATTCGGTTTGAGATTTAATAAACAATTAAGTGTATGATATAAATGCTTATTTTTTGCAATTACGGTAATAAATGTATCAAAAATGAGTGATAGAATGAGTGCTATTTTTAGGATGATTTTTCCGAATCCTCTGCGACCTTCAGGGCAATTTTCTTAAGTACTTCTTTCTTCTCCATCGCTTCTAATTCTTTGTGCAATCGTTCAAAGAGTGGTAAGTACCGATCTCCGTATAGGTGGACAACTCTAGCCGAAATCTTATATGCATTTCTTACCCGATCAAGCGTAATGGGTCGATTGTCATTGGCGGGTTTAATGGGCTCATCAGAAAATTGAGAGAAGGGATTTTTGTGATACATGATAGGGTCCTGGTGTTCTAGATTAGAAAAGACCCAGGCCCTCGGATGGAGGGTCTGGGTTAGAATGGTTAGTCTTGTTGTTGGTTATCGTTTGCTGAAACTTGCTCAAGTGGGATGACTTGTAATCTGAAGCCCAAACTTTCCGCCCAACAGGTCAGATTGAACAAAGTGGGGGTTCTTGTCCCTTGTTCCCAGCGGCTGAGATAGCCCTCTGTAAGACCGATGCGGTGGGCGAGTTCTTCCTGGCTAAGCTGTTGGCGTTTGCGTTCTTTCCGTAGCGGCAAAATCACTGGATGGTACCGTGGGTTAAGCTTCTTGGGATAGGGTGTGGGGGATGTGGTTTTGGAGGTCATGTCCTCTTACTCCTTTCGTGATAGGTTGATAAAATGGCCATTATAGCCATATAAAAGTGTGTTATGGATTCCGTAGTATGTCGTTTAAAAACCCTCCTTTCGCTGTCTTGTGCTGGATTTAACATACGCATGCACTATGCGATGCCTGCGGGGAGGTAGCCTTCGTCATGCATGCTGGTATAGTGGCCTTGGGTCGGTGAGAGAATAATGTGATCGCATAGATCGATATCCAGCATCCGGCAGATCTTGGCGATATTTTGTGTGACTGCGTGATCTTGGGAACTAGGTTTGGTATTACCACTGGGGTGGTTGTGGGCCAGGATGATACGGGTTGCCAATGCCTTTAGGGCGGTGGCAAAGATCAATTTCGCATCAACCGTGACCCTATTAAGGCCGCCTTGCCCGATGGTGCTCATGCCGATGATATTGCTGGCATTATCGAGGTAGAGGACCTTGAACTCTTCGGCGATGGCAATGCGGTTTTGATCCCAATATTTATAAAGGAGTTGGGCGGTTTGGTGGGCGGTAAGGGGTTGAGTGGTTATCTGTGCTGCCATTAGGGGTTTAAAGACGAGATCAATCTCGCGGATGAGATAGGTATGCGTGTGCATGATGGGCTCCTGTGGTTGTTGAGGAGGGCACAGGATGACGCATGCGGGTCCAGATCGTCCAAGGCCATGGTGGATCTGGTGGGGTAAGACATTCACGGCTAAAAGGCGGGGATGACCGATCTGACCTACCTCAAACGCATTCCGATTCTTGACTATCTCCAGCGGCGGGGGATTACCCCTATCCGTATGGGTAAAGGCGGGACTGAGGCCTGGTGTCTTACCCCGTGGCGCGAAGAAAAGACCCCCAGCCTACAGGTCAACCTGACCCGGAATATCTGGCGGGATTGGGGCGGGGATGCAGGTGGGTCTATCCTTGATCTGGTGATGGCG
>DMST01000409.1:47698-47943 GCA_003454975.1 Cytophagales bacterium
GGGGGTGAGCTTTCGCCAAGCGATTAGACATCTGGAAGGGGGGCAGTTTACAATCCCGCACCTGATCCCAGAACCTCCACGGACCCCAACCATCCGCAGCCAGTTTATCGAGGCCAAAGACCTAACCCATCCGGCCCTGTTGCGAATGATCCAGGATCGAAAGGTATCGCTTGGGCTTGCTGTGCGGTACGCCCAGGAAATCACCTTTACGACGCCGCACCGTAAGGGCAAGCCGCTCTTTGCGA
>DMST01000409.1:47993-48879 GCA_003454975.1 Cytophagales bacterium
TTGCGATGGGGTGGCAGACGATCAAGGGCGGGTATGAGCTCCGTAACCCAATCGGTAAGTTTGGCCTAGCTCCTAAAGGGATTACTTTTCTGCAGGGTACGCACCATCATCAGGCTTGTCATGTTTTTGAAGGGCTGTTTGATTGCCTGGCCTGGCTGACGGCGCGTAATCAGCCCCAGGCCGATGTGGATTGCCTGATCCTGAACTCAACCGCATTGGTGAATCAGGCGGTCACGTGGCTCAATGCGCAGGCGCATGCAGATATATTTTTGTGGTGCGATAATGACCCCACTGGGGATAAAGCCACCACCTTCCTGATCAATCAGCTTGAGATCACCAGCGCTACTCAGAGGCAGATTAAAGATATGCGCCCGCATTATCGCGGGCATAAGGATGTCAATGATTGGTGGCTGGGGAAGGCTAGGCCACCCAGTCCTTAGACGATCCTGCAAGCCTCCTTTAGATCTGGTGTTCCCGCCCACCAACACAGAGGAGACCTTGCATGCGGACAAATTCACAACACTTAGACACTCATCAAGTAAAAGACACGGAAATCGCCCGCTTACGGCGGTATGTCGGCTATTCACTCGCGAGCCTGCGCAAAGAGATGGTCGCGATGGAAAAACAATTGATGACCGAGATGCGCCTGATGCAAGCCCAGCTGACCCTTCGGCTGTTGATTGGCATGGCTGTATTGCCGCCCGTCAGTGAACGCCTGTGGCCCGTCCTGGAGTCCTTCCTGCGGTAATTTTCTTACCTTAAATGATGGATTTGCAAGTGAATGCAAATGTGGTGAGGCGCATGCAAATGGCATGCAAATAAAAAGGGAGTCACGATTTGATCTCGTAACTCCCTGATAATCAGTCGGGATACTAGGATTCGAACC
>DMST01000409.1:48967-55716 GCA_003454975.1 Cytophagales bacterium
CGGACTGCGCTACATCCCGATCCTTAAAGGACTGCAAAGGTAGAAATCAAATTTAATCTCACAAACTGATTACTCTCTTTTTCTGATTTTCAGCTAAATTGTATTCTAAGCCATTACCACCAACCCACCTATTTGACAAAAATGAACCAACTACCCATAGACCATCTGGTATACGGCGTCCCTAACCTGGACGAAGCCATCGATCAATTCGAGCACCTGCTGGGCGTGCGCGCAGTCATAGGTGGGCATCACCCAGCCTTCGGCACCAAAAATGCCCTCATCAACCTAACCGATGGCGCCTACTTCGAGCTTATCGCCATTGACCCGGAAAATCCTAAGCCCGCCTCCGAAATCTGGATGGGCCTAAGCCACCTCACCAAGCCCCGCCTTACACGCTGGGCGGTAAAGGCCACTCCCCTTCCCGACCACATACTGCCGTTGGCAGACTACAATGCAGAGCTGGCCGAGATTCGGGAAGGCTCCCGCCGAACCACTAGCGGTAAGTTGCTGCAGTGGCAGCTCACCTTGCCGGCGTCTTCCCCGGAGGTGGAGGTGGTTCCTTTCCTCATCGACTGGAGTGAATCCGAGCAGCATCCATCACAGGGTATGCCAGAAATGGGCTGTTCGGTAACATTCATCGCAGCCACCCACCCACAACCAGAAGTATTAGAATCTGTATTGCAGGCTCTTCCTGTACCAATGACCGTCAACCAAGGCGCGGAGGTCAATTTAGAGGCATTGGTGCATTGCCCAAATGGCACCGTAAAACTCTAACGATTAACGAGTAGAAATTCCATAGGAAGCCCCAATCTCAACAAACCCAGAACTAGCCCAAGGGCTGTAGCCACCGGATACATCTAACTGTAAACGCGGAGTAGGCAAGTAAGTGAGGCCAGCATCCCATTGCAGGTTGGCTGATCCTTCCATTGCCTGACCATAGAGCTCAGCAAACACTCCTACTTTGGACGTAAGCGTCCCGTTGAGCAAAAGGGTATAGGAGAGAGAAAAGGGACTCAGTCCTCCTCCCTGTACACCCACGTTGGTGTCTACACTCCAAGCGTCCGAGAGTGCGTAGGAGGCCAAGAGCACCCCTTCCCAGGCCACACTCTCGCCCCGCACCCAGGTGTTGGGAGCATACAATAGGTACGCAGTAGGCAGTAGCGACAACTGAAACCGTCCTGTCTCCACTAGACGAAATTTGACACCCAAGGAATTGCCTATCTGATACCGATTGAGGGTATCTGCTGATGAAGATACCAGAATAGCTGCGGAAGGCCCCAACCGAATTTCGAATGCATCTAACAAAGCAAACCGTAGCAGCAGGTTGTTATACCCGAGGGTTAAACCTTCTCCCCAAAACAGCCCTGTTCCGTTTTCGAGCAGGTATTCGCCACGCTTAAGCACACCTACACCATTGGACTGGCTCGGCCGATCCGGCTTGATGGATTCAATTTCCTTTTCTTGAGCGCATAGTGGTAAAGAAACGCAAAACAGGGTTACGATGAGAAGGACATTTCGGACATTCATGATATAAACCTAGCACATCAGGAGGCTACCAACAAGCCCCTGAACATACCTTATAAACTATTGAGCGACACTAGCATCCACTCCCTTGGTAGGCTTCACAAAGAAGTTGAACAAGATCGAGAGAACCACTACCAATACCGCACCTATGACATTAAACCACAAATACCCAATGGCTTCGGGGTCGTAAAAGTAGAAGGCCAACACGGCCGTCTGTGCTACCACAGTCGCCAGGAAGGTAGCCCCTCCCTTTACAAACTTGATAAAGAAGGCGACAATGAACATACCCAAAACGGTACCGTAGAAGAGCGAACCTAGAATGTTAATGGCCTCGATCAAGTTCTCAGCCCGGTTGGCGACGAGCGCGAACAATATGGCGAGCCCTCCCCAGGCCGCCGTCAGCACCTTTGACATCGTAAGGTAGTGCTGGTCAGATCCCTCCGGTTTAAATACCCGCTTATAGAAATCCAGCGTAGTGGTAGAGGCCAAGGCATTGAGTTCGGAAGCGGTGGAGGACATGGCCGCCGAGAAAATCACGGCGATCAGCAAGCCAATGATTCCTTCTGGCAAGTACGTAAGCACAAAAGTGATGAATACATAATCCGAATCCTTGGTCTCATAGCTGGCATCGTTCCCAACCAAATAACGCTTCACGTCCGTGCGTATGGCTTGGCCCTCAGCATCATATACATTGAGTTGGGCAGCATGTTCCTTTACAGCCGCTTCGTCATCGGCCTCCAAAGCTTCTAGCAGTCCATACGCTTCCTCCCGTTTGGCAGCAAAGTTAGCCTCATAAGCCTGCTGCGACATGGCTACCGAATCCGCATAAGCAGGGGTTTGACCGAGCACGGCCAAATCATTCTGCTTGAAATACATAGGAGGCTGCACAAACTGGAAGAAGACGAATACCATCACCCCACAAAGCAGGATGAAGAACTGCATGGGCACCTTGAGCACGGCATTGAACATCAGGCCCATACGACTCTCAGTCACATTCCGCCCGCCCAGGTAGCGGGATACTTGACTTTGATCGGTACCAAAATAGCTAAGGGCCAAAAAGGTACCCCCTAGTAGTCCGGTCCAAATGGTGTATCGCTTGCTGGGATCGAGAGAGAAGTCCACCGCCTCCAGCTTACCCATCTTGCCCGCAATGTGCATAGCATCGGTGAAGCCCACCCCCTCAGGCAGCCCGTCAATCACCAAATAGAAGGCAATAAACATACCGCCCATGATTACGGCCATCTGCCATTTTTGAGTTACGGATACCGCTTTAGTCCCCCCGCTAACGGTGTAGATGATTACCGCTAGGCCAATGAGCAGAATGGTCAAACTAAGGTCCCAATCCAGGATGGTGCTCATGATGATAGCGGGAGCATAAATGGTGAGCCCGGCAGCTAGTCCGCGCTGTAGTAGAAAAAGGAAGGCACCCAGCAGCCGCGTTTTTACGTCGAACCGCCGCTCCAGAAATTCATATGCGGTAAATACGCGCAGCCGATAATACAGCGGGATGAAGAAGGCGGATACAATAATGAGCGCCAAAGGCAACCCAAAGTAATTCTGCACGAAGGCCATACCGCTCTCATAGGCCTGCCCGGGAGTAGAAAGAAAGGTGATGGCACTGGCTTGAGTAGCCATGACTGACAAACCGATGGTCCACCACTTCATACTATTGCCCCCTCTCAGGTAGCCTTCAATGTTGCGATCGCCTCGGGTTTTGTATACCCCATAGATAACAATTGCAAACAAGGTCCCGAAGAGGACCACAAAATCGAGTGTGCTCATGAAAAATTGCGCGTAAATAATGAAAACAAGACCATTAGGCATCCCAGCACGCCGAGTACCAACATGTAAATTCGGGGCCAGGAACCCAGAATAGGCGGCCGGGCCTCCTCTGGATTTTGCTCTTCTGCACGATCATTGTTTTGGGTCATGTTCATCGCAGATTTTACAGTTTACGCTATCTTGGTTTTATTAAATTCTACTCTACATTCGTAGGGTAGTTAATCATACACATATAGTATCTTCCGGTAGCCTTATGCCCTCACCCGACACCCAACCTAACACACGCCGTACGCCACTGGAACGTGCCACCTTTCTATTGCTGTTCCTCATCCTTTCGGTGTATGCCTTAGTAGAGGTAGCCGACTTTCTCTATCCCATTTGCCTGGCCGTTCTCTTTGCCTTCCTCATTCATCCGTTGGCTAGCTTCCTAGAGATCAACGGCATCCACCGCATACTGGCCAATTTGGTCAGCATCCTCACGCTGCTCCTCATTCTTACGGGTGCCATCTTTGTGCTCTACCAGCAGGTAGATGTGTTCATCAACGACGTACCTACCCTAAAAACCCAGGCCCGCAGCAATTTACTTTCCTTAGAAAGTGCCATTCGGGACACCTTCGGTGAGTTTTACACCATCGAAGAAGGCTGGCTTTCACATAACATCACCTTCGTCATTGAATCCGGCAGTCAACAGTTACGATCCATATTTGCTACCACTACGGGGGCTGCGGCCCGCTTGGCCCTGTTGCCCGTATATATGTTCTTCCTCCTCTTCTACCGCGATAAGTTTATCATCTTCATCAAGATGTTGGTACCCAAGGAGAAACACGAAGACGCCGATTACACCATCCAGGAAATCTCTGCCATGGTGCGCAGCTACATGGTAGGTGTATTCACCGTAGTATTCGTACTGTGCTTTCTCAACACCATCGGCCTACTGATTGTGGGTGTGAAGTACGCCATACTATTGGGCATTTTGAGCGCCATCATGAACTTCATCCCCTACTTCGGCACCCTTATTGGCGGAGCCATTCCTCTTACGGTAGCCCTGCTTACGGAAAGCTCTCCACGCTATGCGGTTGGCGTTTTGATCTTGTTCGTGATCATCCAGTTCACGGAAAACAACATCCTAACGCCCAACATCACCGGAGGCAGTGTCAACATTAACCCTTTCACCACCATCCTCAGTGTGATTGTGGCGGGCTTGCTCTGGGGCCTGCCAGGTATGTTCATTGTCATCCCGTTTATGGGCACCCTCCGCATCCTCATGAAGCACAGCCCACGACTACAACCGGTGGCTTACCTCATTGGGGTAGAAGGCATGGAACACCATCGACTCAGCATTTCAAAAATTCGGACCTATTTCCGCCGCCGCTTGCGGGGAAAATATTAAGCTTATTTCCCGAGGGAAATCAAGTTTACAAACAACCGATAGGCTCCTGGCACTCCGGCAGGCAGCTCCCGAAACCAGGAGTAGCCAGAATACACGTACCAACCTTCTCCGTATTGGGCCACCAGCAACCCACCGTCCTTAGGCGTTTCGCCCGGGTCGTTACTGCTGAGGATAGGCGTGAAGGCATCGTCCCACTCATTAGGAAAATAGAGTCCGCGCTCCTGCACCCAGCCCTCAAAGTCGGCTTCGGTGATCTTATTCGGTGACCGCAATACCGGATGCTTGGGTGCCAGCATACGCACCTCAGCTTCCTCTACCGTAACCCGGTCACGTGACAACGTTAACGGATATGGTGCCAGTTCGTCGGTTACCAAACGGAAGCTAGTGTTGTACTGTACCACCATAGTGCCCCCTTGCTTCACATACTCTAGCAGCTTAGGCTGTTGAAACTTCAGCCAGCCTACCGTGTTGTAAGCCCGCACCCCTAGTACAATCGCATCGTATTGGGTCAAATCTCCATTGGCCACATCACCTTCTTCTAGCATATCTACCTGATAGCCAATCTGTTCCAGATTAGAAGGAATTTCATCACCAGCTCCCATAATGTAGCCTATAAGCTCTCCTTCCTTTTTAATATCGAGACGGTTGAGGCGGGCTTTCGCCACTGGCAAAAGTGTCTGCACCGGGATATGGTCATACTCAATTACCTGGAGTGAACGGTTGTAGGTTTCACCCTCTACTTCCATTTCTACCATCAGTTCACCTTGAGAAGCCTTCTTGGGTGGAGTAACCGATATCTCTACTAACTGAGAAGCTCCTTTTTGGGTAAAGGAGAAGGGGATTTCAGCAGGCTCCGCTTGCCAACCCTCTGGCATTAGAATGCGCGCCGTACCGGATACATTCTCAGTTCCGGCAGACAAATTAACCCGTACGGTTTTGGGGGTGTTGTCGGCCAAAATCAATACCGGATCAAGAATATTAGCATATACCGGAGGTATGTAGGCCAAAGGGCGATACACTTCTCCGTCCACGGGGTCGTTCCGTTTGTAAACTACCGGTAGGTGACTAAAACTGATAAACTGGTTTTCTATCTGAATCCCAAAACCTGCTTCCAGGAAAGGCTTGTTTTCCGGCTGCCCAATCTTCAACGGATCGTCTACTCGGTACATCCCTACAGTCCCTTCCTTTTCCAACCAGTAGGGCTCCGACCAGGGCGCGGTGGTATTGATAGCCACTACCTGGGTCTCGGTCACTATTTTGTTGGTAGCCAGCGGCACATCCAGCGTCTCACTCCAAAGCTTGCGGTGCTCCGGAGTTTGTATGGAGATTGCCTTCCATGTTACAGGAACCTCCGAACGGTTTACCAATTCTACCTTCAGCGAAAGACTATCGCCTTGGGTTACCGAATAATCATCGGCCACAACCTCGAGGTATAAGCCGAGGCACCCTCTAATGATCTCCTCAAGTTCGTCCTGCTTGGTAAACTTCCAAGGTACATTATCGAGCTTAAGCAATTCACCATAGGCCTCTAGCAGCAACGGCACAATGGCGGCCGGATGTTCATGATTAAACGACTCGTCGGCTTGTCGAAGAAGTTCGCTTAGCTTTTCTGCTCCGGGCACACGGCTCCACGACACATCAATGCCTTCCATGAAGTCATCGGTAGGCATATCACCCTTAATCAAAGCAAGCCACTCGTTTACCTGTCCCCGGCGTCCGGTGGAGCCAAACCCTTGGCTTTTGTGCATACTGCGACTTAGTGCACTGATTTCAGTGTAGCTAAGACCCAACTGCGAGTTGTAAGCCCCTACATCAATCCGAAATTTATCAGAAGGATCAAAAGTTTGTCCAGATCGGCGATAAAACCATTCGCTGGTATTCCAAAATACCCGGCGTACTTGCCAAGTATCCACTTCCGTAAGCTGTTCAGGAAACCTGTTGGGGTCGGCAGCCGCTTCAAAAGCCTCTTTGGCTAATATGGCGGAAGCCGTATGGTGACCGTGCGTAAGCCCTGCCCGGTCGGGCGAAAAGCGAGTGATAATCACGTCGGGCT
>DMST01000409.1:55754-61999 GCA_003454975.1 Cytophagales bacterium
CACGTCGGGCTTCCACTTTCGAATGGTCCAAACGGCATCCGCCAGTACCTGCTCACGGTCCCAAATATTAAACGTCTCATCCGGATGTTTGGAAAAACCAAAGTCGTTAGCTCTGGAAAAAAACTGGACTCCACCATCTGTGCGCCGGGCGGCCAATAGCTCTTGCGTCCGAATCACCCCCAATCCTTCGCGGATCTCCGGCCCTATCAAGTTTTGTCCTCCATCTCCGCGTGTAAGTGCCAAGTAACCCGTTTCGTACAAACGCTCATTGGCAAGCCAAGCAATCATTTGAGTATTCTCATCGTCAGGATGTGCCGCCATGTATAGCACCTTGCCTAATACGTTGAGTTTTTTGATGCCCAGATGTAATTCGCTGGAGGTATACCGCTTGGGAGCCTGGGCCTGTAACGTAGCTATAGTACCGACGGCAAGCCCTAGTACGAGAGCCAAACGCCGCAGTCGGAAATCGATCATGTTGTTCACGTTCAGTAGTGCGAGTAAGGTATTGTACTCCTTTTCCAAGAGCACAATGGAGTAAACTCCCGATGATTTCGGGTTGTTTTGGGGTCGCTAACTTAGACGGGATGCAACATAAAAAGATTTATGCCGATGTTCATCGGCCGATTAACCGGATAAGTGGGAGCGGTAGCCAGTGATTACCCTCTCTTGTTAGAAATAAAATTTGAGAAGGGCCTTACTATATCTCTTGGCCAGGAGAATAGAAGGCCTAATTACACCCTAATACAGCGCGTAAAAAAGGGCATCACACTCATCCATCAGGCTACCAAATGGCCGATGTTCTACGAAGGTAAAGAAGAGGCGAAGGCGACCCTCATTAGTAAGATAGCCCCACCCATCCACTTCGTAATTGCCAATCCTTTGTCGTGGAATCTGAATATCAGCACCGCTTACCACCCCATAAATGTCCAGTTCAATACCGTAGAAATTGGAAATCCAGACCACATCTTGCTCATAGGGGCTTTTGGTCACTTCCACATTATAGTAGGTAGTGGCGGCATACACCTGACTAAATTCTTCCACCTCAAATATACCCGTGAAATTATCCCGCGGATCTATGGGGGCTACATAGGGTTCTTCTACTACCACGTAGCAGCTAGAAAGTATCGTACTTACCGCTGCCAAAGCTATCCAGTATAGTTTTCTCATCTGACCTTGTTCATTGTTGCTATGATGAACAGGGCAAGAATGAGACCAATTTCTGGTTGGGTTTGAAGCAAAACACTCATAAACACAGAAAGCAGCCCAAATGAGCTGCTTTCATCTAGACCAATGGTTTCAGATTAGTCGTCGCACTTGATGTACACGTAAGCGCTTGCATCTTGAATGGTGGAGAACCAGTCTGCATCCGCTACAGCTTTCACATCAGCACCACTACAAGAAAAATTGACTGCGTTGTCAATCACACCTTCAATGTTTACACCGTTGCGGTACACATTGGCATTGCATCCTACAAAGCCAAAGCTGCCTTCCCGTTGCCGCTTCACCCGAGAAGAAACCGTTGTGGTAGAAGGACCTACATTTACATCCGTGAAGTAGGTATTCACATCAGCATCGTATACTTGAGCAACTACCGTCATTTGGAATACCAATGGTAGATAGGGCTCAGGATCCTCAAAGGGATCAGGACGGTAAGCAGGATGGCTTTCGCGCAGATCCTCCACCAGTTTGTCGCTCAGGAAATCCATTTTCTCTTCCCAAGTAAACTTAGCGTTGCCAAACTCTTCAATCAGCATAGCATCTACTTCCTCTCCAGAAGTTTCAAAGGCTAAGTGGCCATCAATGGTTTCTTCTACGATTGTAAGTTCTTCTTGAGGCTGACAGGCCGTAGCAAGGATCAGGGCAGATAGCCCTAACAATACGTTTAATTTTTTCATGTTTATAAAGTGGATTTAAGTTGAAACGATTGTCTAACACACCCACCCAAAATCTGTTTGCAAAAATTCTTAATTTCTATACTTTTTTAAAATGATTTAAAACAAAATCGCAATCATAAAATAAAACAAATAACTGAAAATCAGTCATATACAGATCAACAATTATATAACACAACAAAAACGTACCACAAAAGGATTCGGAAAAACCTCATAAAACAGGATATCATTACACCCCATATTAAGAGGACATTTTGTCATTATTTTAAATTCAGTTAGCATAAAAAAAGCAGGCCTAAGCCTGCTTTCAATACTTCTATCAGAGGAGTAAGTCTTAACCGTTCAACCGGTCCAATACGGCCATTACTTCTTTCACGTGACCGTCTGATGTAGTCAGCAAAGCCTTCTCATCATCGTTTAGGTCCAGCTCGATGATCCGCTCGATACCATTTTTACCCAAGATCACGGGCACGCCCAAGTAAGTACCTTCGATTCCGTACTCACCTTCCAGTTTTACACATACAGGGAATACACGACGCTGGTCCCGTACAATAGCCTCTACCATCTGAGCTGCTGCGGAGCCGGGTGCGTACCAAGCAGAGGTACCCATCAGTTTCACTAACTCACCACCACCTTTTTTGGTACGCTCAACAATAGCGTCCAGTTTATCAGCTTCGATCAGTTCGGTTACGGGAATACCGCCTACGGTAGTATAACGAGGAAGCGGTACCATAGTATCGCCATGGCCACCCATCAACACGGCTTGGATGTCTTTGGGTGATACATTCAAGGCCTCCGCCAAGAAGGCACGGTAACGTGCAGTATCCAGGATTCCTGCCATACCCATCACCTTGTTGCGGTGCATACCTGAGCTCAGGTGTGCTTGGTAGGTCATTACATCCAACGGATTTGAAACTACGATGATGATAGCCTCAGGGGAGTGCTTAATCACGTTTTCGGTCACTGACTTTACGATCCCGGCGTTGGTCTCGATCAAGTCATCACGAGACATTCCTGGCTTGCGAGGCAAACCCGAAGTAATTACCACTACGTCAGATCCAGCAGTTTTGCTGTAATCGTTAGTAGAACCCACCGTGCGGGTATCATACAAATTGATGGGAGCTTTCTGCCAGATGTCCAAAGACTTACCTTCGGCTACACCTTCTTTGATGTCGAGCAATACAACTTCATTGGCAATCTCGCGATAGGCCAGTACGTCAGCACAAGTGGCTCCAACGTTACCGGCACCAACTACGGTTACTTTCATGGTATTTCGGTGGGATTTGGGTTAACAATCGTTTTCGAATGCGGGCGCAAAGTTAGGGGCCAAACCTTCGAAAAGGAAAGGTTTAGGTAAATATTGCCGCTATTTTGGAGGGTATCCGCAACCATACTATACTTACTTATCCTATCGTTAATAGGAACGGACCTTAAAACTCATTTTCATGATGACCATTTCACTGATCGGAATCGCAGTAGTACTTGTTGTGGGCATAGGCTTAGGAATCTATTTCCTTACTCGGTAAGAACTCACATCAGGGTCATTCCACCCCTATCTATAAAAGTGAACCTTGGATTTAATCCCTGCGTTCACTTTTTAAGAAGGGCTCTCAATCTCATTCCACCCATTGTTTTTTCGCAGGCAGCATAGGCCTCATCCTTATTTTATTACGCGCCTAGCATTTTTCGAACCTCATTTGCTTCCCTTCCGAAAGAGATAGTTAGCGTCTTTCTTGCTGAATTACTCCTTTATCTGATTGTAACCTTGAGTATACTTCTCTAATCCCTGTTGATGGTAGACTACTTTACGAAATGGGGTATTACAGACCTCTTGTTCAAACTTATTCGACGTACCAAACCATAATACCCGGCACCATTCGCTCATCATTCAAAACCAACCGCCTCACAATCAATCGTTTGCAAATCCGCAAACCGTATCATTCGCTAGCGTTGCGAAATCGATAGTGCCGCCGTATTTTTGGGCACCTTGGAAAACCCAAAACCATGAGAGAAATCCAGTTTCGCGAGGCCTTGCGTGAGGCCATGAGTGAAGAAATGCGCCGTGACGAAAAAATCTTCCTTATGGGAGAAGAAGTAGCAGAATACAACGGTGCTTATAAAGTAAGTCAGGGAATGCTTGATGAGTTTGGTCCTGACCGTGTGATTGACACACCCATTACAGAACTTGGTTTTGCCGGATTGGGTGTAGGTGCTGCTATGAATGGTCTACGACCCATCATCGAATTCATGACGTTCAACTTTTCGCTGGTAGCCATTGATCAGGTAATCAATAGCGCCGCGAAAATGTACTATATGTCCGGTGGTCAGTATAGTGTACCCATGGTATTTCGTGGCCCTACTGGCAATGCTGGTCAATTGAGCGCCCAGCACTCACAGAACTTTGAGAATTGGTACGCCAATACGCCGGGACTTAAAGTAGTGGTCCCTTCTAATCCCTACGAGGCCAAAGGCCTGCTCAAGTCTTCCATCCGGGACAACGACCCTACCATCTTCATGGAGTCCGAGTTGATGTACGGAGACAAAGGCGAGGTGCCCGACGGAGAATACATCCTACCCTTAGGTAAGGCTATGGTAGAGCGTGAGGGCAAGGACGTAACCTTAATTAGCTTTGGCAAGATGATGAAGGTGGTACGGGAAGCTGCCGACGCCATGGCAAAAGAGGGGGTTCAAGTGGAGGTAATCAATATGCTGACCGTACGTCCTATGGACTACGAAACGGTCATTAACTCAGTAAAGAAAACCAACCGCCTGGTAGTGGTAGAAGAGGCTTGGCCTATTGCTTCACTGTCTCAGGATATTGCCTTCCACGTACAGAAGACTGCCTTCGACTATTTGGACTCACCTGTGATCCGGGTCAACAGCATGGACATTCCGTTGGGCTACGCCCCTACCCTCATTGAGGAAACCCTGCCTAATGTTAAGCGCACGGTGGAAGCCATCAATCAAGTGATGTATCGCTAACGATCACTCGCCCGAAATACAAGGGCCACTTCTTTTCAAAGAGGTGGCCTTTTTCATGGCCAACTCGTTACCGGCACATTTTTTGAGCCTTGTTATCTTGGACCAAGCAATACACCTGGGGACTTCAAACTAGAGTAAATTAATAAGTTGATAGAAAGAGCTACCTGGCATTAATTTTAAATGTTGAATCTGGGGTTGCACACAACCTTAATGTTAAATGACTGAAATTCATTTAACACTCAAAATTCAACATTCGGATCAAGACGAAATCTACCGGAAAGAGTAATGCAAGAATCTACTAGCTACCCAGGTTTTCGGTTTGATCCGTTATCTTATCACTATCAGGTTTCAGATATGCGGGTGGCAGCTTCTCTCCTATTTTTCGCCTATTTACTTATTGGGTCTGGCTTCGCTGCCAATACCTTCAAGGAAGAACAACTGCGCTATCCGCGGGTACGGCAAGCCTACGCGGAGAAGGAAGAAGGCATGAAAGCACTCCTGAAGCAATATGGCATTCGCACCAATGAAGTGCAGCTATACTTGCGTGGGTTTAAGCATGAGCAGCAGTTGGAGGTATGGGCCAAAAACCGGAGTGATTCCCAATATCAACGGATAAAGACCTACGACATGTGTCGTACATCTGGCGCCCTGGGTCCTAAGCGCAAACAGGGGGATGGCCAGATTCCAGAGGGATACTACCACCTCAGTTACTTCAACCCTGCCAGCAATTTCCACCTATCCCTAAAAGTCAACTACCCCAACCGCTCTGATCAAATTCTAGGGCAGGCAGGTAGTCTAGGCGGCGATATTTTTGTGCACGGGGCTTGTGTTACCATTGGCTGCATTCCCATCACTGATGATAAAATCAAGGAACTATACCTGCTTTGTGTGGAAGCCAAAAACAACGGCCAACCAAAGATTCCCATCACACTGTTTCCTGCCAAACTTGGCAACGATGTGTATTCCAATTTGCTGGCGGGTCAACCCAATCCAAAGGTGAAAGAGCTTTGGATAGATTTGAAAGCAGGGTACGATCACTTCAACGTCAACAAGACCCTACCCACCATATCTTTTCTGGATAACGGAAGGCATAGGATTCAATAGTCTGGTAAGCATTTTTGAATTGGGTGTTTGAAGGAAGTATAGTAATTTCCCACAGGCACATCAATTGATCCTCATCCATGATTCGGTTCCTTATCATCATCGTTCTCATCTTACTGATCGTCTTTCTAGTTAGGGCGCTGACGCCCCGTTCAGAATACACACTGTGCGAGAGATGTGACGGGCGTGGCTATTGGCTGGCTACCCGTGGCGAGCGTGACAAATGCGATGCTTGTGGCGGCTCTGGAAAGGTACTACGATGAGTAAAAC
>DMST01000447.1:0-3264 GCA_003454975.1 Cytophagales bacterium
AGCACCTGCTGCGCCAGCCGCTTCTAACGGTACCGCCCAGCGTGCACCCCAGCCCATGCCGGTTTCTATTAGTGGGCAGGACGAAATCATTGAGATGGACCGCATGCGTCGCATGATTGCCGACCGCATGGTGGACAGTAAGCGCATCAGTCCTCACGTTACTTCGTTCGTAGAGGCCGATGTTACGGGTATTGTGCGCTGGCGTAACAAGTGGAAGAACGAGTTCAAGGAGAAAGAAGGCGAAGCCCTCACCTTCACCCCTATCTTCATAGAGGCGGTGGTAAAAGCCATCCACGACTACCCCATGATCAACGTGCAGGTAGACGGTAACAACATCGTCAAGAAGAAGGACATCAACATCGGGATGGCCGTGGCCTTGCCCTCGGGCAACCTGATTGTACCCGTGATTCACCATGCGGATCAGTTGAGCATGGTGGGGATCACTAAGAAAGTAAACGACCTGGCCCGTCGCGGACGCGATAACAAGCTGACGCCGGACGACCTGGCAGGTGGCACCTATACGGTATCCAATGTGGGTAGCTTTGGCAACGTAATGGGTACCCCCATTCTGATGCAGCCTCAGGTAGGCATCATGGCATTGGGAGCCATCCAGAAGAAACCATCGGTAATCGAAACTCCCGAAGGCGATCTCATTGGCATCCGCCACAAAATGTTCCTCTCGCATAGCTACGACCACCGCGTGGTAGACGGCTCGCTAGGGGGTATGTTTGTGCGCCGGGTAGCTGATTACCTAGAGAATTTTGACACCAAACGTGGGTTGTGGTAATTAGACGACCACAGTATTGACGTTCCAAAAAGCCACCTTCGGGTGGCTTTGGTTTTTACTTCTGTATTGAAAAACGAATACCGAAATAAAATACAGATTAAGGATTGAATCCGCCTAAAATCTACTTGGATACAGTTTACAGCCTACGAGGATCACCATACACATCACCTAATTGTTCTTATGGATTGGAGGCTTCTAGGAACATCAACGACAAACTGTTTGGTCACAATGGGGTGGGTTAATTCGTTGTTTCAACCATTATCAACTATCTTAAACCATTATGATCTCGACTTATGCTAAAATCACCAGAATGCCACAGATAGACCCGAAAGAGCTGTTTTCTTTCAATAGCCGAGTATAAGTCCGCTTTTCATAGCATCTGTTTAACTCAACTATATACAACATGAAAAATGTAACTCAAGCCCTCCAAGAAAATAGGACGAAATTGCAGGCAAGTAATCTAAAATCCATCAAAGGGGGGACACAATCAAATGCACTAGTAGGCGACCCTGTCACAGTCAGAACTACCACCCAAGAAGGCGGTTGAAACGAAGGGTATCTTGGAAAGGAATAACGGGCGGCCTCTAGTCAGGCGGCCCCCTTTCAAAAACTATTCGATTGAGCCCGCCTCAATCAGCCCTACCTACAGCCGCTAATACTGGATCAAACAGAAAAGTTTGGAGAATCAGTAGGTTCTCGCCCCTTCGACATTCGTTAACCATCATTCCTGGTTCGAAATTCAATTATACACACACGCCCCTTGCGGTCGGGGTACTCTATCGAGAGTGAAAGTGTACCCCGGACGCTAGTCTTCTACCCTACTGGCGCGAGCGTCCCGCTCGTGTCTACCTCCCGTGGGAGCGTCTCGCTCCCTTCACTAGCCTGAAAACACGAAGGTGGGTCGCCCACAAAACACATTTACTACTAAAATGTAGAGCTAATTAAAATTTTATTTCTACATTAGTTCTACATTTTAGTAAGATAATGATTGAAACACGACTAGGAGACTTCGAAGAGACTATCCTGTTGCTGGTGGGCATTCTGGATCAGGAAGCTTACGCGGTACGGATATCGGAGGAATTCCAGAACCAAACCGGCCGGAAGGTGTCCATTGGGGCGGTGCACTCTACGCTCAACCGCCTCACGGAGAAAGCCTTTCTTACCTCCGAAATGGGCGATGCTACCGCCAAGCGAGGAGGTCGGCGCAAACGCATCTACCAAATCACAGCCTCGGGCCAGCAGGCCTTACGAGAATCCCGTGACTTCAAACAGGCCTTGTGGCAGCAGTACCCGCCCCTGGCTACCGGAAACCTCTCGTTCGATTCCTGATGCCCACTCCCCCCAAATCTGCACAACGACTACTGCGCGGCTTCTTACGTCCCGAGCTTACCGAAGAGGTATTCGGCGATCTGGAAGAAAGGTTTGAAGACCTGTGCGAAACGGCCTCGCCAGCCCATGCACGCCGCCACTATTGGTACCAGGTATTCCACTACCTGCGCCCCTTTGCTATTCGCAAACCAAGGTTTATTAACTCAAATAATTATGTCATGCATCAACACCATCTACTCATGGCCTTCCGGCAAATCCGCCGTTACAAAGGCTCATTCCTGATCAACTTTATCGGCCTGGCTTCCGGGCTGAGCGCTGCACTACTGATTGGCCTGTGGATTCAGGATGAATTCCGGGTAGACCGCATCTTCCCCAACGAGGACCACCTGTACCAGGTGATGCTGAACCGGGAGGAGCAAGACGGCGAAATCACCACGATGGCGTATACCGCAGGGCCCCTAGCCGATGCCCTGATGGCCGAAATCCCCGAAATAGAGGCAGCCGCCATCCATCAAGTATCCTTCTCCGATGAAGAAGTGCTGGTCTACGAAGACACCAAGGTGCTTTCCTTTCCTGCGTACGGTACACCCAATTACTTTTCCGTGCTACCTTATACACTGCTGTGGGGCAGTCCAGATCAGGTACTTACTCAACCTGACCAGGCGGTACTAACCCGCTCCATGGCCATCAAGCTGTTTGGCAACCCCGGGGAGGCACTAGGCAAAACCATCACCGGACCGTATGAACGGCCTTACACGGTAGCTGGTATCATGGAAGATGTACCCAGCAATGCCTCTATTCAGTTCGACGCCCTATTCTCATGGACCGTCTTCCTAGAGACGCACCGCTGGCTGCACGAATGGGGCAACCAAGACCCTTACACGCTGGTCACCCTGCGAGACAACACCGACCTGGGGGCAGTACAACAGAAGCTATCCACATTTCTGCAGAGCAAAATGCCCAACACCAGCAAGTCGCTCTTCTTGCGGCCATACACTAGCCAACACCTGTACGGCAAGTACGTACAGGGCCAGCAGGCCGGAGGCAGAATTGTGTACGTACGTCTGTTCATGGGCATCGCCATTGCCATTCTGCTGATTGCCTGCGTCAATTTTATGAACCTCAGCACCGCCCACGCTACCCGCCCC
>DMST01000447.1:3332-4786 GCA_003454975.1 Cytophagales bacterium
AAGAAGTGGGCATCAAAAAAGCCCTGGGGGCACGCAAGCCATTGCTCACCGGGCAGTTTATGGAAGAGGCGTTCGTTCACGTGCTCTTGGCGCTAGTAGGCGCCTACCTACTCACCGCCATCCTGCTCCCCGGCTTCAACCAGTTTACCGGCAAAAGCCTCAGCCTATGGTCTGGCTGGCAGTTACTCCTAGTGATGCTGGGTGTAGCCCTGGCTGCCGGGTGGGTAGCCGGTAGCTACCCGGCGCTCTACCTATCCCGGCTTTCGCCCATCCGCTCCCTCAAAGGCCAGAACCAACCGGGTACACGTTCGCTCACTATTCGTCGGGGGCTAGTGGTGTTCCAGTTCACCTTATCGGTCATCTTCATCCTGGGCGTTATCATCATTGCTCAGCAAATGGCCTACATCCAGAATAAGGACCTGGGTTTCAACAAAGACCAGATCATCTACTTCAGCCATGATTATGTGCTGGAAGATGACACCGACACTTATTACACCTTCTTGGAGGACCTACGGCAACTACCCGAGGTGAGCAAGGCCGCTAGCTTTTCGCATGACCTAGCTGGCAACCACGGCGGAACCTCCGGCCTTACCTGGCCGGGTAAGGATCCCGATACGCGGATTGAGTTTGGCAGCCTGGAAGTAGGGCCCGGTTTCCTGGATGCCCTCTCGGTACCCATGGTTGCAGGCAGCACATTCCCTCCCCCTTCCAGCGATACGCTAGCCAAGATCATCTTCAATGAAGCCGCCATTGCGGCCATGGGGCTGACCGATCCGGTAGGGAAAATCATCACCCTCTGGGGCGAGCCCAAGGAGATTGTGGGCGTCACCAAAAATATCCACTTCGAATCGCTCTACGAACCCATCACGCCCTGCTTCTTTAATATGTATCCGGTGCTAGAAAAGACTCTGGTGAAGGCCGAGACGGAAAACCTGAGTGCCACCTTGGCAGCTATACGTGCTATACACGACCGCTATAGCCCCAACCATCCGCTCACCTTCCAGTTCATGGACGATGATTTCGCTAAGCAATATGCTGCGGAGCAGCAGCTAGGCCAGCTTTCGCGGTACTTTGCGGGCATTGCCATCCTCATTTCGTGCTTAGGTCTGCTGAGCCTGGCAGCCTTCTCGGCCCAGCGCCGCCGCAAGGAAATCGGCATCCGGAAAACACTGGGCGCCAATCCCCGGCAGCTCATCTTCCTGCTCAGCAAAGAGTTCACCTTCACCGTCCTCATCGGTATTCTGCTGGCCCAACCCATCAGCTACTGGCTAGCCGACGGCTGGCTAAGCAGCTTTGCCTTCCACGAAACCCTCACCGTGTGGCCTTTCGTATTTGCGGCCTGCATAGCCTTGCTCATGGCATGGCTCACGGTAGGCGTTCAAACCTTTGGCGCCGCCCGCCTCAATCCCGTTTCGGTATTGAAAGAGGAGTAACGTAAAGCCCAAGAGGAGCAC
>DMST01000447.1:4825-5116 GCA_003454975.1 Cytophagales bacterium
TCATCCGTGCTACCTCCACGGCCACCTCGCATCCCATTCCGCCATGCTCCTGCGGCACGTATGGGCTTCAGGCCATGACTAGACCACAATTCTCCTAATTCGGGCTTGCTGAAAAACAGTTAATAAACTCACAAACAACCAATTACGCTATTTGGCACTTATTTCAAATCCAAAGTCTTTCAGCGATTAAGGTCGAAAAGCTGGGATTTCAATTGCGCCGAGCTAAAGCGGACCAAGCAAGATATCTGGGGACTTCTCGCCTTTGTCTTGGTCCAGCATTCTGGTGTTTGA
>DMST01000451.1 GCA_003454975.1 Cytophagales bacterium
GAGTACCGTTTCGCCGTTCGCGCCAAGGGCATGGATGCGGAAGTGTTTTTCAAAGTCCGTCGGCTGCACCCGGCGGATACCGTCGGGCGAAAAGCCCCCTGAGGTAAGCATACGCAGACGAAAATCACCGCCTCCGTAGAGGGCAAACTCATCGTTGGGGAACATAGGCCCGCCAAAGTTGCTACCCGCTTGCCCTTCTCCGGGAGGGAAGTCACCCACGTAGTTGAGCTTGGCCCCCACCAGACGCGGCCCTTGGTTTTCGTCATAAGGACTTACCGAGGTTTCCCAGCTCAGCCCCACGGCACTTACCACCTGCCCGCCAGGCCCCACCAGCATCAGGGGCGTACCGTCGTCCACAATCTCCATCCGCACCGGAAATCGCGTATTAGGATCGGTGCTGGGCAAGCGGTTGCACAGCTCACCAAACAGCACCACACAGTTGCGCTCGTTGTACTCAAAGTTGGGGATCATCCCAGCAAACTGGGCAAACACTACCTCTCCGGTGTTCAGGGTGATCTGAAAATCTTCGGGATGGGCGGTGCTGGAGATCACCGGCCAGCTAAACACCACCGGCAACCCGTCAAAACCAATAGCTCCGTCGCGGAGCACCGAATAGTCCAACTCACCCCGGTAGGTCGTGTTGATCAGGTTGGGCAAGGTCATACTCGTAAACTGCGCTGGGTCTTCGGGGTCACAGCCCATATCGTCGAGCCAGCTGGAACCACAAGCCAGGGCATTTTCACGGGTGATCTCATCAAAGTCAGGGGCAATTATGCCCTCAAAGCCGACCCCGGCCGAAAGAATTTCAGGCTCCAATGACCAATAGTCTGCCCCGGCCAGGTTGCCATCGTGTAAAATACCTTCAATACGGCCATCTATGCAGCCCGACAGAAGTAAGGCAGGTACCCATAGAAAATAAAGGTGCTGTTTCATGATCGGGTTTGCTTAAGATTTGGGTTGAGCGAACAGGGTGTAGCTAAGGTTGAGGCCCGGAGCGGGCTGTGCAGCACCGGGCACCGGATACACGCTGGCGGTGTTTTCAAACACCCGGGCTTGTCGGGTATTATTCGGGCGGATATTCAAGCCCAGCCAAGGCACAATCCGCAGGTTACGGAGGGCATTTTCCTGGTTGGCAAAGGGCTGCCAATCATACCCGATGAAGGGCCCTGTCTTCCAGTAGGTGTCGTTCAGCACTTCCGAGGTGTTGCCGTCCTCTACCAGCTCCCGCCAGTGAAATTCCGCATTGATCCCGTAATAGAAATTCTTCAGCTTGGAGGTAGGGGCGAAATACCGGGCCACCTGCAAGCGTGCGAATTGGTCGTTTTCCCGAATGCCCGTTTCGGCATAGACCGCCCGCTGGCGGTTGGGATAATTCACAAAGGCGAAGGCGATCTTGTTTTGGCCCGGTCTTAGGGTGAGCCAGGCGCTGTAGCCCCCCGCCGTCGTGTAGGCAATCAGGTCGGTTTGCAGTTCTATGCTGAAGGGTAGGGGGTCTTCCGTTTGCGCCCTAGCTCCCGGGGCCATGCACAGGAACCCCAATAGACTCAATAGGGTGATCTTCTTCATATACTCAACGTAGGTTACTTGTGTTAGGGAGCATCAGCAGCCTGGGACCACCATACGCCTATGTAAAGATGCGTAGTCCTGCGATAGAATACACTCAACATATGTTGAGAAATGGGGGTAGGGAATTCCCAAGTTTGCGATTGGGATGTACTAAGAGTAGGGTATTCCTAATTACCCCTGTACATCAGGGTCCATGCGATTATCGAACACGTTTAGGATCAAAAGATGACCCTCATGGGGAATGTAAAAAATGGAAGTATGCTTTTTTACCACAAGCCCTCGGATACCGCGTGGGGGATCTTGTAGTGTACCTAAATTTGGGAAAGACGACAACGCATTAAGGGTATTTTCAATGCGTTTAGCATATTGCCGGGCAACGGATAAGCCAAATTTATATTCAATGAATTCCAAGATAGCTTAAAGGCCATCCACAGCCTCGGGCGTCCAAATTTGTCTTAAAGCCACCGATTAAGTCTTTCGGTAACCTGCTCGGAAGAAATGTGCTGGCTAGCGTCTTGTGCTTGCGCGTAGCTTTTCTTCAACTTTTCTCTCTGTGCAGTAGACAACCGCTCCATCAGCCGACCTTCCTGATTGATGGGCAAGCCTTCCAGCCAATCTTTTACCAGATGCAGCAGCGCTTCATCCTCTGTGCCCTCTATCCAAGTGATAATCTCTTGCTTCACGGTCATAGTATAAAGTAATCAATTATTCGGGAATAGCGATCTAAGCTATACATCAGGCATATCCATAAAGTGATTTTAGCCCCGCTTCCACCGCTTCCTAATCGTGGGTGGTGCAAGGTTCGGCTTGTTATGCAGCCAAACGCTCCGCTACCATATGCTTTAGCTTGGCTTCATAGTCTAAATAAGAGGAAGATGATCGTTTTTTGCTGCACTAGCCTGGCCCATTTTTCACCCGATACGGCACAAGTACCTGTAACAGGATAAACACCGTGGCGAAGGGCAGACCTAAAATGCCTGGCCTTGGGCACCCACCGTACAACAGCACTTGGCTATACCCTTTAGGCCTACTTTGGCTCTTGATTTCTTTAGGGTAAATTTTAATAAAACAGAGGGTGGGAATTCTTCCCGCTCTATTCGAGCCAATACAACCTAATCTATCCTCAAATCATTCGGTAGCGGCAAATACCGCTGCCAGGTCGACAGTGAGATCGGGAAAGATGACCGAGGAAACCGATTCGGTACGGAGAAATTCATTCGGCACAGTATAGTATCCTTGGGCATTGAGCTGATAGACCTTCACCTGGTCCAATTCCGGGTCTACGATCCAGTACTCCTTCACGCCATGGGTTTGATAGAGGGGTAGTTTCACACTCAGGTCTTTTTTCTCAGAGCTTGGCGAAAGCACCTCTATCACCCAATCGGGTGCTCCTTTGGCTCCGGCATCCTCTAGCTTACTAGGGTCACAGAATACTGATATGTCTGGCTGCACTACCGTATACGTATCGTCTGTATCTTGCCCCACTTCAGGCAGGCGAACATCAAAAGGGGCCACCAATACTCGACAAGATTTTCCTTCCAGGTAATTCGCGATTCTTCTGTATAGTTCGCCTACTAAGCGCTGATGCTTATAGGTGGGCGCAGGGCTCATGTTATAGGCGACGCCCTCTATCAGCTCCCAACGTTCATCGTCAGGCCAGCTTTTGTAATCGGCATAGGTATATCGGTCTTTGAAGGAATGTGCTAC
>DMST01000411.1:0-9325 GCA_003454975.1 Cytophagales bacterium
CACTGGCCCGAGCTAGACCGCCGCATGGACGCTCTTCAGCGCGCCCTCAACGTCCTTGGCGAGCCTTAATTTCTAAGCTGAACAAGCGCCAGCCCCTCCACACCAAAACCTATACGACGGTCCCTAGCCGCTACACGTTTTATCCTGCAATTTCTTGAGGCTGGGTGGCGGTGAACAATAGCCCACTCGTAAATTAGCACATGCCTCACCCCCTCCTCGATCGTGTAGCCACCTACATCACTCTAGCAGAAAATGAAGCCCAGGAATTCCTCCAGGCCTTCACGGAAAACCAAGTAGCCAAAGGTGAGTATCTGTTGCAACCGGGGAAGGTATGCCAGCATATCCATTTCATCGCCGAAGGCCTTGTTCGGCACTACCATGCCGATGAGGCAGGTCAGGAGATTACCTGCGACTTCACCCCTGAGGGCCGTTTCCTTACCGACCTTATGAGCTTACGCTCCGGCGAACCTAGCCAGTACGCCTTCATAGCGCTAGAATCTACTCACTACTATTCTATACCAAGAGGGCCGTTAGAACAGCTATACGCCAAATACCCGGCAATGGAGACCATGGGGCGACAGATTACGGAGGAAACGGCCCTACGCATCTCGCATCAAGCCCAGGCTTTCATCACCCAAAAGGCCGAAGACCGGTACCGTAATTTTGTAAGGCAACAGCCAGAGTTAGTACAGCGGGTACCGCAGAAGTATGTAGCGGCCTACCTGGGCATCAAACCCGAAAGCCTCAGCCGCATCCGCAAACAGATGATGGATGCCGAAAAGCCCTAACGGATTATTTTTTCCATACATGCGTCAATGAATCTATTCACTAAGCAGAAGTCAGACACAACTATCCTGCCTGTTGTATTGATTCTTGCGTTTTGACTCTAGTGGCCAATCATCGGGCACGATCTTAACAATTGTCATCGTCCTTTACTTTCCTCTGGCTGCAACTTTGAGCATCGAAACTAAAATCTGAAAGACGATGATCAAGTATGAAATACTCCTAGTGTTGGCGTTGCTCTGGCCCCCTGCCCTGCAAGCCCAGCAAGCGCCCAACTTTAGGGATCAGGTGACTGGTAAAGCGGTTGAAACCCGAGCTCCGGGCATTAGTGTGGACGTATACCCCTTCCTGTTTTTGGCCGAGGGACCAGGCGGCGGCGGTTCGCTGAGTGGTGAGTGGAGCCACTGGCAGGTAGGTTTGGTAGGCTTCACGGTGGTGCCTCCACCCTTCATCAAGGCTACCTTTTTTCGCGATGCGGAGGGGATAGATATTACCCGAAACGATGCTGTGGAGGTCTACTTACGCTACTACCTCCGGCCAGACCGCCAGGGCATCTACGCAGGGGTAATTGGTGGGCCGGAATGGTTCATGATGGAAGAAACAGCCTCCGGCGAGCAAGCAACCCTGGTGAAATCATACGCCGTGCCGCACCTAGGGTTGCGTTGGTTTCCCTTTCAACCCTGGGCCTTTCTGGATGCCAGCATTGGCTACAGCATCAACCTAAGCGGCACCGAAACGAACATTGTAGGGGAGACCGAATACCGGGCATCCGCCGGCGGCCTGCTGTATTTCCTACAGATAGGTGCACGTTATACTTTCCCCGACTAGTAGTGCCAAGACTCCTACACCCGCTACCACAACTCCAGCGGAACTTCCAAAAAGAGGGGGAGTGTCCAAGACTGCCCCTCTAGGAGTAGTTTGATATTTCGCAGCGCAGGTTTTCTCCTGTCTGCCCCTCAAAAATTTCTTCCCTGCACCCTCCGAAGCTTTTGCGAAGGAGCTAACTTCTACGCCTACGCAGCCTGCTCCTCCAGTTTATCCATCCGCATCTGGATCTGATTTTCTGAAGGCTGCATACCCGCCATCAGGGCAATGGCCTGGCTGGTAGGGCGTACCTCGTTGAGGCGAATAAGGAAAATGAGCAACCGCATACCCAGGCTGGGGTGAGTCACCAATCGCCCCAACAGGGCTACTTCGGTGTCCTTGTCCCGTTCTGGCTTGGGCCATTCCTCCATGGGAATAGCATGAAACTGCTCAGCAGTACGCCAGGCAAACTCGCGGGCTACCTTCATACTAAAGTTGATAAACCGATGCGCTACCGTTTCGGCCGCACCCGATACCCAACGCAAAAGCGGGTTCACCTCCGTAAGTCGACCTTGCACCTCATTCACCAAGGCGCCGAGCACCTCGTTGATTTTGTTAAAATCCGACTCCATCTCATTCTCGGTCAGCCTTCTACCCTGCTGCAGTTCGGCAACGGCCAAGCCCAGATCCAGGTTGATGTGCGCATTGATTCCTAACAACAGATGCTGCAAAACCAGATAGCGGTTGCGTTTGGCAGCTTGGAAAGCCACCCGCCAGCTGGTACTGTAGGGTTCCCCTCTGCGAAAGGCGTCGTAAGCCACCAGATACCGATTGGCAAAGATGACTACCAGCTCGCGCATGCGTGCATTGTCATGAAAGTAAGTAGCCCCCGGTTCCGTTCTGTCTTTCACCGTACGGGTTACTAGCCGGTATAGGGCCGGGAAATACCCAAGCGCACTATTCTCATCCTGGGCGGTTTCAATAATTTCAGTGAGGCGATCAATGATCTCTTCAATCGTGGTGGCTTGCATTCGGTACAAGTAGAAGTGGTTACGTACTAAGTACCAAAAAAGCCTCGCCGGTCACAAAAAACCGGCAATTATTTAATCTTTAGTTGGATTGATAGAGAGGCCGAAACTAAACATAGGAAATGCTTCCTGTAACCGAGAGCTTCTGGAAAGATACCCGGCTCCTCCTACACGAATATTGGAAGTGAGGTAAACACCCAATTCGTATTGAAATAGCCATTTGGGATCACGATCTGCCAAAGACAAGGCTTCAGCAAAGGAAGAACCAATGCCCCAAAGCACACTGTGGCGTACCCCACCGTACACAGCAAAATTGCCCTTCTGCCCAGAATAATACGCCGTTACTTTAGGTCCGGCGTCTACCAGGCCCGAAAGATTACTGGTATTGGTATCTAGCGCAGGTACATCCATGGCTAACCTAGAATCTACGTAGGCTTTGAAGCCAAATTGATCGTTGGGTGATTGCCAACCCGTAAGAGGAAGAAAATGCTGGAGTATTAAATTACCACCACCCCCAATTACCTCTTGTACTTTCCCTGGTGTCAATTCTTTTTCAGAATCCGTCACTTGAGCAAGCACTGACAGTTTACCTCCTAAAATGTAGTCGTTTAATAGTTCGGTAGTCAGGCTGATTCCCCCACCATTAGGAGCCAGGAAAACAGAACCACTTTGAAGTGTAGCGAGTTTGGTATCTTCCTCCTGCTGATCAAAAAATAATGCGGGTTGCCCTCTGAGCACGGGTAAAATGGGCAACTCTTTTTCCAGATATCGAATTTGATTTTGGTCGAATTGTAACCTGAGCCATTCCTCTTTCTTTTCTTCTATTTCCCCTTTTAAGTTGGAGAGTTCGGTACGTTTTGACTCACGTTGAGAAGGTGGTGCTTGACTTACAGCACGCCTATATTCTGGGAGAAGGCTACGAAAAGCTTTATATTCTAACCTTGCCTGCTCCACATCTACAGTAAGCATATTAGATATTACTGCTCTCATTGGGAACAATTCGTGGTATTCCTCCTTATATTTTTCTGCATAATCATTCATTATTCGTCTCTTGCTTTCTGGAATTACCTCCAGCGAACTTGATACTGACCCAACTTCCAAATTTCTTATCAGGCGAGAGATTTGAAATCTGTCCAAATCTATTTTAAGGCCATTGGTGACGAGACTATCCACAGCAGCGTTTAGAGAATCTTTTAACGCCCCCATTTCTTGGACTCCCGTTAAGACGTCTTCACCTAAGGTATTGTCAAAGGATTCAAAAGCTTTATAATTATCTAGCACATTAAAAGGCTGATTCTGAGCCCACAAAGAGGAAGCGCTCAGGCAAAAAAAGAAGAGTAACCCAAGGAGTTTGTTAGAATACATCGGTATATCGCTTGATTAATTGTCGGGAAAATGATGCATTTTGCTCACTCCACCAAATTTCCTTCGGACAACCCGGGTTTTCCCGTGCACTCTTCCGGGCTTTTCCAATTACCTCAAAAGACTTATTGATTACACCGATATTCACACCTCCATATTTTCACATTATCTCCACGGCTTACCGACTCCTTACCTCATCAACACATAGTCTTGCTCGCCCTCCGAAGCCTCGCATAGCTCAATTATCACATTGTCCAATTACCGCATTAGCACATTCGCTCATTAGCCCCTATTTTTCGATTCTATGCGCGGTATTGCCCAAAACCCCTTTCGAGACGGATTCAACTTCTCGGTTTTTCAGAACCGCACCCTGGCAAGGGTAGCCATCCTGGTTACGGCCTTCGTCATCAGCGCCGCATCCATTTTCTATACCAACAACATCGCCAGCCAACTGCGCGAGCGTGAACGCCGCTTTATCGATTTGTATGCCAAATCATTGGAGTTTATCACCAACGAAACAGGCAATGAGAACATCAACCTGATTGCGCAGGACATCATCATGCCCAACAATTCCATACCGGTGATCATCACCACCAGCGAAGGACAACCGACCTCTGAATACCGAAACATCGAATTTCCTAACTGGGCGGATACGGAAGAAAAGCAAAAGGAGTACCTGCGCGAACGCGTCGCCCAGATGGCCGAGGAGCACGATCCTGTCACCATTGAGTACAAAGGGCCGGACGGAGAGGTGTTCTTCACCCAGATCATGTACTACCAGAACTCTTACCTACTGCGCCAGCTCACCATCTATCCCTACGTGCAGCTTACGGTCATCGGCATCTTTGCCTTTGTGGTGTACCTGGCCTTCAACTACAGCCGAAGGGCAGAACAAAACAAGGTGTGGGTAGGCCTGGCGAAGGAGACGGCACACCAGCTCGGCACGCCCCTTTCTTCGCTGATGGCTTGGCTAGACTACTTCCGGGCCGATGAGGATTTCACCCACCCAGAAGTCATCGAGGAGTTGGAAAAAGACGTAGAAAAGTTCCGGATCATTACCGAGCGTTTTAGCAACATCGGTTCCGAACCCGTACTCAAGGACGAATCCATGCACGGGATCATTCAGCAGACGGTGCAGTACCTACAGCGTCGGGTATCCTCCAAGGTGAAGTTCAAAGTAATGGTGCAGCCGGAGGAACTCACCGGCAAGGTGAATCGGTCTCTTTTTGAGTGGGTGATCGAGAATTTGTGCAAAAATGCCGTTGATGCCATGGGGGGCGACGGATTCATCACCATCCACGTTTTTAGGCACGAAGGGCGCATTGCAGTAGATGTAAGCGACACGGGCAAGGGAATTCCGAAAGGAAAACTGCGGGCGGTATTCCGGCCAGGCTTCACGACCAAGCAGCGGGGCTGGGGACTAGGGCTAACCCTCGTAAAACGCATTGTAGAAGAATATCACGAGGGAAAGATCTTTGTGAAGCAATCCGAAGTAGACAAAGGCACCACCTTTAGGCTGCTATTGCGCCCGTGAGGGGCACCAAATTTTATTCGGGACCTTGGGTTTACGGCCATTTAGACTTAGCTTTGCGAAGCAAAAATAAGACCGTACAGTCTCTTCTTAAAAAAGTACAATAAATGGCAAATATTGGCAAAATCACCCAGGTAATTGGTCCTGTAGTCGACGTAGCCTTCGACGCTGAAGGGTCCAAGTTGCCTAACATCCTTGACGCAGTGCATGTGACCAAGGAAGACGGTACCCTGGTAGTATTGGAAGTACAGCAGCACCTTGGTGAGGATCGTGTGCGTACCATCGCAATGGACGGTACCGAAGGTTTGGTGCGTGGCATGGATGTAACCGACACCGGTTCGCCGATCAAAATGCCCATCGGAGAGGAAATCCGTGGCCGTCTATTCAATGTAGTGGGTGAAGCCATCGACGGTATTGACCAGCCTGAAACAGGCAAAGGGTTGCCCATTCACCGTCAAGCTCCTGCTTTCGAAGAGCTTTCTTCTTCAGTAGAAATTCTTTACACCGGTATCAAAGTAATTGACCTGATTGCCCCTTACGTAAAAGGTGGTAAAATTGGCCTCTTTGGTGGTGCGGGTGTAGGTAAAACCGTATTGATCCAGGAGCTGATCAACAACATTGCAAAAGCATACGCTGGTTTGTCAGTATTCGCTGGTGTGGGTGAGCGTACTCGTGAGGGTAACGACCTGCTGCGTGAGATGATCGAATCCGGTGTTATTAAATATGGTGAAGAGTTCGAAAAATCACTGGAAGACGGTGGTTGGGACCTCACCAAGGTAGACAAAGCGCAGCTGAAAGAGTCGCAAGCTACCTTCGTATTTGGTCAGATGAACGAGCCTCCCGGTGCACGTGCTCGGGTAGCCCTGTCAGGACTTACTGTAGCGGAGTACTTCCGCGATGGTGACGGCGAAGGCCAAGGTAAAGACATCCTGTTCTTTATCGACAACATCTTCCGCTTTACCCAGGCCGGTTCTGAGGTATCCGCCCTGCTAGGTCGTATGCCTTCAGCGGTAGGTTACCAGCCTACACTGGCTACGGAGATGGGTGCCATGCAAGAGCGTATTACCTCTACCAAGCGTGGTTCTATTACTTCGGTACAAGCAGTTTACGTACCTGCGGATGACTTGACTGACCCCGCGCCTGCCACTACGTTTGCTCACTTGGACGCCACTACGGTACTTTCTCGTAAGATTGCCTCTTTGGGAATCTACCCTGCAGTGGATCCCCTGGATTCTACCTCACGGATCTTGTCTGAGGAAATCTTGGGTGCTGAGCACTACAACTGTGCACAACGCGTAAAAGAGACTCTACAGCGCTATAACGAACTGCAAGACATCATCGCCATCCTGGGTATGGATGAATTGAGCGAGGAAGACAAAGAGCTGGTATACCGTGCACGGAAAGTACAGCGCTTCCTGTCTCAGCCTTTCCACGTGGCCGAGCAGTTTACCGGTAAGCCCGGAGCGTTCGTAGACATCAAAGACACCATCAAAGGCTTTACCGAAATTTTGGACGGTAAGTATGACGACATCCCCGAGCCTGCCTTCAACTTGAAAGGTACTATCGAGGAGGCCGTAGAAGATGGTCGTAAGATGATTGCCGAAGCAGAGGCTAACGCCTAATTCGGATTCCATACAAAAAGCATCACGTATGTATCTTGAGATAATTACTCCCGAACAGAAAGTGTTCGAAGGCGAAGTGGACTCAGCTACCTTTCCTGGCAGCAACGGTACCTTCCAAGTGCTGAATGATCACGCCCCCTTGGTTAGCTCCTTAGCCAAAGGCGAGGTGAAGTATTCGGCCAAAACCGGAGAGCATACGATTATTATCGACGGCGGCGTAGTAGAGGTGTTGAACAACACCATTTCTCTACTGGCAGAAGCCGTATCAGAAGAGGCATAATTTGTAAGTTTCCATATTTGTGATCAAAAAAGCCGTCCTCATAGGACGGCTTTTTTTGTGTGCTTATCACTAGCTGCTTGGCATCAATAAGGTATTAGGGGTACCGATTTTCCTGCCCGAAGCATGGGGTTGATGCAATTATCTCCAAGACTCTATGTATCTTACCTTATGCCATTCAATCGCCTGGACCATGATTTAGTTGGAGAGTTGCGCCCACGTTTCCGGCTGGCCACTACCTTGCCTGCTGAGGAGGTATTCGAACAGCTCAAGGCACATATCGAAACAGAACCTTCCATACAAGGGACTTCTTTGCCCCACTATGCCATCCTGAAAGTACCCGCCGAGCAGGCCCAATTTTGGTCTCCTGAGTTACAAATTCGGGTAGATCAGGACCACCCTACTACCGACGATAACCACACGGTGTTGAGATGCCTATTGGGGCCACGGCAAGCGGCTTGGTCACTTTTCGCCTTCTTCTACGTATTGGTTGGGGTCATCACCTTCTTTGGTGGAAGCTACGGTTTGGTTCAGGTTTCATTGGGCAAATCCTCCCCACTGGTATGGGCACTCCCTATCGGCCTTGGGCTCATTTTCGTTTTGTGGCTAATGGCGAAAGCAGGACAACGAGCCAGCAAAGAACAGATGCACCACTTGGTGAGCGCCCTCTACCATTTCTTGGATGCCCGTGGTGAGCTCAAAAGGGTAGAGTGAATTCTAAAAACCTGCTCTGAACTTCCTTCCTTTATCCTAGTCCACTGTCAACAGAACCTCAAGAGGGTGATCACTCACAAAATCAACCGTAGTACATCACAGCACTTCGTTCTGGACGGAGTAGGGTTTGCGCCTTCTCCAAAATAGCCGCTGACGAAACGGCTTGAATGTGCTCTGATTCGGTATAAGGATAATCGGGAAAACCAGAATTGGCCGCATAGGCCAAGGTAGTACAGCGACTTAGCAACTCTATCTGCCCCATGATCAGCGAGCTCTCGGCTTGGTTCTTCACTTTGGTGAGTTCCTCTTCACTAGGGGGATTGGCCTTTAGCTCCTCAATTACGTCCCAAACTCCCGCCTCAGCCTCCTCCAGAGACACACCGGGCAACAAACGACCGGCTACCATCAACAAACCTGGATCCAGCGAACCCATCACAAAGCCAGAGATGGAGTTAAATAGCTTACGCTCATTTACCAAGGCTTGGTGCAGTCGGGCACTCTCTCCACGACCCAACACATCACTCAGCAAGTCCGCTTCGTGGTAGTCCCTTGTGAACCGCTGTGCCATGGGAAAGCCCATGTATAGGGTAGGAATCGGCACTTGGGCATCTACAGTCATTACCCGCTTTTGGGCAGGCTCTTGTTCCTGTGGCAACTGCCGATGGTAGGTTTCCCCTGCGGGGATAGGGCCAAACCATTTCTCGGCCAACCTGCGTACCTCCTCAGGAGGAGTAGGCCCGCCAACCACTAGCGTAGCATTGCCCGGATGATAAAACTTATGAAAGAAGGCCTCCACGTCCGCCATGGTAGCCTCCTCTATGTGGGCAATTTCTTTCCCAATGGTAGCCCATCGGTACGGATGCTGTTGGTATACCAAAGGGCGAAACTTAAGCCACAGGTCTCCGTAAGGTTGGTTCAGGTACCGCTGCTTAAACTCCTCAATCACCACACTGCGCTGGACCTCCAGTACTTTAGGATCAAAGGAGAGACTAAGCATCCGATCACTCTCTAGCCAGAAAGCCGTCTCCAGATTTACGGCAGGCAGCTGTACGTAGTAATTCGTGATATCCGGACTGGTAAAGGCATTGCTATTGCCCCCCACCCGCTGCAAGGGTTTGTCGAAATTGGCAACATGCCGGCTCCCCCCAAACATCAGGTGCTCGAACAGATGAGCAAACCCTGTTTTCTCAGGATGCTCATCGCG
>DMST01000411.1:9372-38190 GCA_003454975.1 Cytophagales bacterium
GCCTACGTTGTAAACCAGATTGGTGACCGCGGTAGATACGGAAGGGTCATGGATCACATAGACCTTCAGGCCATTGTCCAGCACAAAATGATGGTAGTGAGCCATTATCTGCGGGCCTTCTTCTGCGCAGGAAAGGTCATCTTGTAATCTACCTTCACCTCACCTTTACTAATATTTGCCAGGCGGCCTTTTAGTAGGCGTTTCTTGAACGCTGATATGTGATCAGTAAACAGAATGCCTTCAATGTGGTCGTACTCATGCTGAATCACACGGGCTTTCACCCCGTCGTAAGTCTCTTCATGCAGGTTCCAATCCACATCGTAATACCGAATCGTTAACTCCTCGGCCCGTTCCACCTCCTCACGGATGTTAGGAATACTCAGGCAACCTTCTTCAAAAGGCCAATCCTCACCGGCCTCTTCGATGATCTCCGGGTTTATGAAGGCCTTCTTGAAGCCTGTCATGTCTTCCCCTTCAATTTCCATCTCCTCGGTATCTACCACAAAAATCCTGAGGCCCTTGCCTATCTGCGGCCCGGCCAAGCCCACACCATTTGCGGCGTACATGGTTTCAAACATGTCTGCGGCTAATTCCTTCACATCCAAACTGCCTTGTTCAATGTCCTCGGCCGGCTTGCGCAGCACCGGATCACCATAGGCTACAATCGGATAAATCATATACTCAACGCTGTTCTAAATACGACTGCAAAATAAGGGTGGCACTTACCGTATCCACCTTGCCCGCACTTTTTTGGCGGTCTTTTTTCTTACTCCCCCCCGAAATCATGGCGTCCATCGCCAACGAAGTGGTGAAACGTTCGTCCACTTTGTGTACCGGAATAGCCGGATAGCGATTTCGCAGGGATTGGTGAAATTGATTGATCGGTTGGCTAGAGTCCGTCTCACGACCCAACAAGTCCCGTGGCCAACCCAGCACAAAGGCTTCTACCTCCTCACTTGCTAAATACTTCTTCAGGAAAGGAAACACCTCATTGGTAGGTATGGTTTCGAGCGGAGTGGCGATCATTTGCAGGGGATCAGTCACTGCAATACCCACCCGCTTTGTACCGTAATCGAAGGCCAGAATTCTGCCCATATTAATTATGGGAAACTACAGTGGCCCACTGCTCACGCGCTTGCCGCTCTAGCATGAGGGCTTTGGGGAATAATATTTCATTTTCTACGCGGGCATGAGTCTGCAACTCTTGCTCAAATGCTTGCAGTTCCTGATACAACACCCGTAGCAGAGGTTTATGCTCAGGCAGGAGTTTGTATTCTTGGGTAATACGGCGGAGTCCTAGCATTTCATCATCTTCTACTAAATGCTCGATGGCAAAGCTTTGGATGGAATACTGCTCCATCTGGTAGTACATCTCCGCATTGTTCACCTTACCCTTCTGGAAATCCTGGAGCAAACGAATGTACCCAAACAGGGTATCTTCCTCTTCGTAGATATGGTGAATAAAATCTTCGGCAAAGAGAGGATACACAAACTGCAGATCATGAATGAGTGCAGTGGAAGCTCCACTAGGCTGTTGAGTAAGGTGACCAATTAATTTGCCCAGGTAAGGCAAACGTTGTTTGATGAATATCTGGTGAGCATTCTGCAGGTACTGGATAATCAAGTCAACCGGAAACGTAGGCAATGAATTTTCATTAGAGGAGTTCCGCTTCGCCACCGCTTGCTCCAGACAGTGAATCATGCCCGCTTCGCTAATTCCATATTCTTGGCACACCTCACCTAGCGAACGGGCGGGCCGCTCGAAAAAGGGTATACCGAAGTGGTATAATACCGAAGCATATACATAATTCTCGTCTACGAGCTGCGCAAGGGTCTGCTGTGTATTCACCGTCTGGACTTAAGGCCAACCTAAAGTACAAAAATACTGCGAATTATAGAGAGAAGAAATGACACAGGTCATTTCTAGTTACCGATATTAGAAACGCCAGTATCTTGGTTTTTTCTTGGTGGGGGTTCCCCAGGGAAGCTCAGCCCCTAAAGTAACCGTAAGCCTGCTTGCTCGTCCTTGGGCAGAATACCCCGAATCAAGTACCGATTCTAGGGTAAAAGGATCAATGAAATTTAAGCTGGTGGACCCACCCTCAAAGTAAGGAAAAATGCCTTGATCATACTGAACGTTAACCGTCCATTTACGCCCGCTTTTCCGAATCAGATTGAGTTGTGCGTGGGGCCGAACGAAGATATTGAAACCGTTCTGAAAGGTGCGATACGACGTAAGCGTATAGTAATCCCGCTGAACAGTAGTGGTATCACTAGTAGGCAATTCCGTCAACAGATTAATGGCGGCAATACCAAAAGAAACGTCTACTCCAGCGCTAACGCTGAGCAAATCGGGTATTAGTTCATATGTATACTGAATACCCGGTGCAAAGTGAAACCACCCTTCAAAATACTGTTCTTCTGACCGCGTCAGGTTGCCCCCAATTCCTTCCCTTCCTATGTTGACTTGTCCGGCAATCCAGTCGGCGCCTACCGTAATACGGGCATCAAAGTTTTTCTCTAGATGGTAAATTCCGTAGGCCATAAAGGTGTACCCAGGAGTCTGTGCTTGCGCAATCTCAAAGGTGTTCCCGAACACGGAATCTCTCACTCCCGCCGTGCTGTCTACCACCCTCATCTGAGACCAATTGAGACCAATGCCGTAACCAAATTCAAATACCTGAGCTTGAACACCGGTCGCGAAGAAACTCAATAGCAAAAAGGTGACTAGTCGTGCTGCCTTCATCATAGCGTGATATTAGGGAAATTGCTCTTTAACCCCAACGAGTAGGTACGTAAGAAACGTACATGCGATCGCATTCGCACACCATAATTAGTGGATTTTTCCGTTGAAGCAGACGCACAATACAATTTAGCCTTGCCTAAAAATATTAATTTAGTTAAACTAAATTTTTTTATTTAGATTTGAAGCCATTGTAATTAGAATAGCCAAGAAGCAATGAGAGCAGTGATCATAATTGGCCTTTTGATTTCCTTTATTGGAAATGTCTACAGTCAGAGCACCATACAAGGCCGGGTGTTGAGTACAGGGGAACCTGTTTCTTTTGTAAATGTGGCTTTGGAAGGAACCTCTCTCGGTGCTGCCACCGATGATTATGGTCGATTTGCCTTGCAAGCAATCCCACCCGGCGAGTACACCCTCGTGGTATCTGCCATTGGCTATCTACCCCTCCGACAGACTATTTCCCTTTCGAAGGGTCAAGCCATGAACTTGGGCGATATCACCATTGAGGAGAATACCCTTGGCTTAAACGAGGTAGTGGTGACAGGCACCATGAACGAAAGCTACCTGACCTCCTCCCCGGTAAAGGTAGAGGTGATTCCGGCTAGCAAACTACAACGCAACTTAGCCCCCACCAGCCTGATGGACGGCCTTACCCTTATCAATGGTGTACAAGAGGTGGTGGCCTGTGGCGTCTGCTTCACCAACTCCATCAGCATCAACGGCCTACCCGGGCCATATACGGCCGTACTGATGGATGGCACACCCATATACGGCAACCTGGCCTCGGTATACGGACTCAATGGCATTCCTACCCAGATCATAGATCGGTTTGAAGTAATCAAGGGCCCCAACTCCACCCTCTACGGTAGCGAAGCCGTGGCGGGCGTAATCAACATCATTACCAAAGACCCCAAAAACCAACCACTCCTTCAGGCCGACATCATGGGCACCACTCACCGGGAGTCATTCGGCAATCTGGCCGTGGCACCGCAATTAGGAAAATGGAACGGCTTCGTAGGGCTCAACTATGCCTACCTTCCTGAATATGAGGACAATAATGGAGATGGATTTGGGGATATGATCCAGCTGGATAGGTGGAGTGGTTTTACGAAATGGAATATGGACCGGCCCAACCAAAAACGATTCAGCCTGGCGGCAAAGTATTATTATGAAGATAGACGCAACGGCGTGGAGGCCTTCATGACTGACCGAGCCTACCAGGACCTAAGGGGAAATGACTCCATCTACGGAGAGAGCATCTATACCAACCGGTGGGAGGCCTTCGGCACTTATGATTTACCAGGAGAACAACCAATCTCACTCGACTTTTCACTGAGTCACCACGATCAGGATAGCTACTACGGTGCAGACCATTATGTGGCCGACCAACGGATTTATTTCTTGAATAGCATCTGGAAACCCCGGCTAGGAGTTCATGGCCTGGTGATAGGCACCACCTTGCGGTATCAGTACTATGATGACAACACCGTGGCTACTGGAAATGAAGACACCAACCTACCAGATAGACAATTTATCCCAGGCATTTTTGCGCAAGATGAATGGCAGGCGAGTGACCAATGGACACTATTGGGCGGCATGCGCCTGGACTACTATCCCAGTCACGGGCCCATTGCGAGCCCTCGGCTGAATGTAAAATACAGTCCCGGCACTTGGACTACACTGCGTGCCAACTTTGGAACTGGCTTTCGAATTGTGAATTTATTCACCGAAGACCACGCGTTTATCACAGGCCAACGAAGTGTAGTCTTGGAGGAATCCTTGGATCCGGAGCGTTCGGTAAACGGGTCACTCAACTTCAATCATGTATACACCCTGGGAGACGGACAAGGCATGCTGGACATTGATGCCTTCTATACCTACTTCTACAATAAGATCATCCCAGACTATGACACCCCAGGAGAAATCCGCTATGGCAATACGGACGGTCATGCTGTCACCATGGGCATCGGTGCTAACCTGAGTCACCAATTCCGGATACCGCTGAGCGTAAGCACCGGGATAAACTTGCAAAGAGTAACTCAAACGGAGCGGAACGAAGAGGGGGCCTGGGAACAGTCACCGGTGGAATACGCCCCGCAATGGACAGGAGTGAGCACTGTCAATTATGACTGGAAGGACAAAGGACTACTATTTGCCTACACCCTGAACTTAACGGGGCCCATGGCACTACCAGAGGTATTCGACGTGGGTGAGGACGGAGAGCTTTTGCCCATAGCAAGGCCTACCACCTCAGAAACTTTTGCGTTCCAAAACCTACAAGTGACCAAGACCTTCAACCGCGCCTGGCAGATTTATGTGGGTATTCAGAACCTATTGAACTACCGCCAGCAAATTAGTCCCCTTACCGGGTTTGACGATCCTAACTTTGCCCCCGGCTTTAGCCCCTACTTTGATACTGCCTATGCCTTTAGTCCTATTCACGGTCGTGAATTTTATCTGGGGGTACGCTGGAATTTAATGCGTTGATGAGGAGGCAATTCAAGATGGGCATTTGATTTCCCGGGCAACCATCTCATCTTTTTATGTCACGGTAAAATTTTCAGTGTCTTGAAGCAAAAAGCCCGAGCAAGTTTCGCTTGCTCGGGCTTTGGTCCTAGTGGACAATACCACACTCCTTACAGAATCTTCGTTTGCCAACGGGTCTAATTTTTGGCTTGCGCCGATGACCATAGTACTCAGGATTCGAATACTGGGGCTTCCGTTTTAACCTCGCAATCCGTCGGTATTTCCGTTCCACTCTACGCAGGTTGTCTTCATGCTCCTCCCACATCTCCTCTTCCGTACGGTAAAAGTCATCCCCAACGTCCGTGTTGCGCAGTATATCAGCCGCAGTAACTGTACCCCCATCAGGAGTGGTGGATCCGGGGCTAATGGAGGAAGGGTTCCCGTCTCGATAAGGATTATACCCTGCCTGGTAAGAATTTTTATTACAGCTAGCAGCCAGTGTGACCACTATGCCCGCCAACAAGATTTGCTTACCCAATTTCATACACCGAAAATAATTGAATTACATAACACACCTACTGAATAACCCACGTGCAAGGGTAATATTGTGTTTCGAGTAAAAGCAGGTTTTGTCTTTACACTTCGATTAGGCACAAAAAAACCCGCACAAGCGGGCTTTTTCTACGAATATTTTTAGGCATCAGTAAGATACTATGGTAGATCTTCCTTGCCGAACCGGCATCCCTACTAAAAATTGTTCCTTAGAAGGGTCAATATCATTATATCTCCGATGGGATTCTACCAAATTGAAGTGGTAGAGCATTTCAAACAGGAAATTGAAGGAATTTACCTTACTATCAGACGACGCGGGCTTGGGTTCCTCTTTGCGAGGGGGAGTGGCTACGGGTTCTTCAGACGCTTCATCTTTGGCCGTAGATGCTTCGTCTTGGTCTCCAGTAGGCTCAGTATCATTTGTTTGCGCCTGGTCCTTCTTTTTCTCCTCTTCACCTCCGGTTTCTTCACCACCTGTGGTAGCGAAAGGATCTTCATAAAATTCCTGAAGCATTCCGTAAGATGCAGTAGAGATACCAACAACTCCTAGCATACTAAGAGCGGTAAATAGTATCGATTTTTGGATTGTTTTCTTCATGACCTCGTGTTGTGCAGAATGAGTCGAATACTAACCAGTCTAAATTCTTTATGGGGTAATGCAGCGTACTTTCTTTCGAATATTCACGAGAAACGAAGCGAACCTAACGAAATACGGGTGCCCTTCACAACTCGATAAGGCCAAAGGTATAAAATGTAAATGAATATTTCCCAATGCCTTACCTGGAAATACTGGCTTCTAAAACGTTTGAAATCGTACGATCCTATGCCTAGCCTAAAAAAACATGTTTAAACATGTGCTGTATGGGTTTCAAGGATTAGCCAGAGAGCCACATAAGCCCATTTCTTATTATTCAGCAACTGAATTTATATACGGCCTGCTTCTCTTATTTGTTTGCAAAATTGAAGTATTTCAAGGCCATTGGCAGATTTTGTTTGCTTTTTGGTGTGAATCTTACCTGAAACGCACTGATTACGAGAAGATTTTAGATGATTTAGAAAGGTTGAAAAAGCCAATAAAACCGATGATTTAACTGCTAATCGCAAAAAAACAGAAAGGGAATGGAGAACAGAGCATAGAAAACTTGAACTCTAATATGCATTCAAAGCCAACCAAAAAGCCCCCTCCGGATAAAGCCCCAACCCCGGTTTACCCAGTAATTTAAGGAACGATTGCTCTTATGAACGGCCGAAGCCCGTACACCCCCGGTGATCACTTCCCCTAACAAAACAACCTCTTCCATCTCCATTGTAATTTCGATTTGATCAGGTTGAAGTAGGACCTCCGAAAGAAGAGTCTCATGCGTAATATACCCCAAGAAATGAAAGCGAATGATGGTGTAAGGCTGATTATAGTCCGCTGGTATATTCAACAAGAAGTTTCCATCCAGGCCTGTACTCACCACCAAGCCAGCCTCCAGTATAGAAACAGTTACACCTGGCAAATCCCCTCCTTCCCCATCGACCACCTTACCTTTTACAGAAATAGATTCGGTAGCCGGCTTTTGTCTGGTGGGGTTTTCCGCATAAGACTTTCTGAGAATGGGGGTAGGGTTATCTGGCAGATTTTGTGCAGGCAAGGGTAATGAGAGGGCTGTAAGTCCCAAGGTGAGCAAGGCCACTATCGGGCGCCAACCGACCTGAAAAGCATGCGAGGGCAAAGAATATGTACGGAGTTGATCCTTCCGGAATCGACCACAAGTATTCTTGGGCCTGCTCTTTAAGAAGTCTACCAATTCTTGTGTAGACATGGCGGAGAAGTCTACCACCACCTTTTCACAAAGAGCACAGTGGCGCCCCTGCTCTTCAGGCTTCATTTTACTCCAGTCTTCGTGGCAGGCTTTCGGAATATCAATTCGTAATTGTGCAGTCATGAGCAAATGGTTTCCAAAAGGATGCATTTCCTCAACAAATTCCACACTTTGTATTTTGGTATTTTTCCAAGATTAAAATAGACTTTCCATGCCACCGCGGCGAAAGGCCGCCAAATTATAGTCAGGCATGTGCCGTTGGGCAAAGTACTTTCGTTTAGACAGGGAGTAAAGCTGGTGGATAGAATCGGCAATGTGGCCCTGGCCTCGCATGCGGTCACCAAACTGGTTGTTGTTTACCTGACCGCCATGTAGGGATTGAATTTGGTGCCACACTTTCTCCGCCCGATCAGGGAAATTTTTATACAGCCAGTCCTCGAACAGGGGGGCCACATTACCGTTGAGCCGCACCATAGTATAGCCCACCGTAAGAGCACCTGCCTCTGCCGCGGCCTTGATGAGGGCGGGTATCTCCTGATTATTGATTCCTGGTATGATGGGAGCAGTCATTACTCCGGTAGGTATGTCGTTTTGAGCAAGGGTTTCTACGACTTTTAGCCGGTTGGTTCCCGTGGCAGTCCTTGGCTCCAGCTTCCTACGCAGGTCTTCATCTAATGTGGTTATGCTCAAATAGACGTGCACCAGGTTCTGTTCTGCCAACAGCTTGAGGATATCCAAATCCCTTAATACCAGTTGATTTTTGGTGATAATGGAAACGGGATTGCCATACTTGAGGAATACAGCCAGCAGCTGTCGGGTTATTTTAAGTTCTTTCTCCAGGGGTTGGTAACAATCTGTATTACCCGAAAGCGAAATAGTTTCGGGTTGCCAATTCTTACTTTGAAATTTTTTCTCCAGCAACGCAGGCGCGTTGGGCTTGGCAATCAGCTTACTTTCAAAGTCGAGCCCCGCACTAAATCCCCAATATTGGTGACTATTTCGGGCATAGCAGTAGATACACCCGTGCTCACAGCCCTGATAGGGATTAATGGAATAAGGCATGGGCAGATCAGGGCTTTCTACCTTATTGACGATCTTTTTCGGGTGCTCTAAAAACACCTCACGCTTGGGAGCCCGCTGAAATTCTTCATCCAGCCCTTCCACATGCTCTTGAACGTACTCGTGTTTTTGATAAGGGTTATGCGTATTCAGTTGGGCGCCGCGCCCTTTGAGGTAATCGCTTTCCGATTCCTCCTTCATTAACTGAACTCCTTTCGCTGCTTGAGCTCTTGTTCAATTCGGTTGACATCCAGGACAGGAGTAACAGCACAAGAGCTACAGCCTCCCGCACAACCTGCCTCTTCCTTTTTCTTGGGCCAAACAAATTTATACCCCAACCATGCTAAGGCCGCAGCAAAAATCAACCAAACCAGTACTTCTTGCACCATGTTATTTTAACTCAACCAAACCATTCAAAGTTCGCTCCCTAGCCTTGTAAATCAAAAAGGGCAAGCCAAGACTTAGGGTCCCCATACCAAACTATCAACTGCTTGAATGCTATCCAACCCCCTTTGGCAACCATCTGCACTCTCCATCAATGCTAAACTTTTACAGATCTCTCTTTGGTACATACGCTCGTAGTGAGTCCAATCTTGAAAAACCGGCACCCATCCCAGACCTAATTCTGAAGATAGCTGACTTTGGTCTTCTTCGGTAAGCGGTGCAGCGGCCACCCTATAAAACGGAGCCATTACATTGAGTTCATGTACTTGGTCAATAGCGAACGCAATGTGCTGACTAAGCTTATTATGCAGATTATAGGTTCTTGTGAGTTGTGTATATAAAACCTGATCTACCTGCTGCTTCAGGATCGAATGGTCAGCGCTTACCCAAGCCACATTATTGAGGTATCCGGTATTAAGCTGAAGCGAGGTTTCTTTGGGATGACTCTCCAACCTGCGCATCAGATCAATTTGATAAGGCAGTAATTCGCCTAGCTGCCGTTGATTATCGAGCAGCTCTAAGGTGAGTCCCTGCAGGTACAGATTGGCTTGCTGACGGTCTTTTCGGTTCCCGTACCAGGTATTGAGCCCAAAGGCAATCAGAATTCCTAGGGTAATAAAGACAAGTTCGATCAGATGGTGGGTCCAATCTAATTTTCGGAGGGAAGTAGACATAGCCAATGAATTGTCCTCAATGTAGACAGCGAACCTGACTCTAAGTAATCACAGGCCTCTACAGATGCTATACTAACCCAACATAGTCCACTGCATGGGCAATTATATTGACTAGTACATTCATTTCCCTAAGCGCCCCAATTGGCTACCTTTGCCGCCACATGAGCAACGAGACATCTCCTCAAGACCTTCGTATTGTCTACATGGGTACGCCAGAATTTGCCGTACCCAGCCTGAATATTCTGGTAGAAAACGGCTTCAATGTGGTGGGGGTTATTACCGCTCCGGACAAGCCAAAGGGGCGAGGCCAAAAGGTAGCCACCTCTGCGGTAAAGGAAGCTGCCCTAAAGCATGGCCTGCATATTATGCAGCCTACTAAGCTGAAAGACCCCGATTTTCAAGCCGAGTTGCGTAGCCTAAAAGCCAACCTGCAAGTGGTGGTGGCTTTTCGTATGCTACCCGAAGCCGTGTGGGACATGCCTGAGATTGGCACCTTCAATCTTCACGGCTCTTTACTACCGCAGTACCGGGGAGCCGCTCCTATCAATTGGGCCATTATGAACGGGGAAACAGAAACAGGCGTCACCACTTTTTTCCTCAAGCATGAAATAGATACAGGGCATATCATTTTTCAGGACAAAGAGCCCATACATGAGGCTGACACTGTGGGCGATGTGTACGGTCGGTTGATGGAAAGGGGTGCCAAGCTAGTGCTGAAAACCGTGCAGGCTATTGCTGAAGGTAAGTACCCTCAAGTACCCCAAGACGAAACCGGTGACCTGAAGCCTGCGCCTAAGATTTTTAAAGAGACCTGTGAAATCAATTGGGACCAGGCTACCGATCGGGTATATGATTTTATTCGAGGCTTATCTCCTTACCCCGCCGCCTGGACTACGGTAAACGGTAGTCAACTGAAGATTTATAGGACCGAAAAGGTGGAAGGGAGAAAGCTGGGAGTAGGGGAATTTGTCACGGACAATAAAAAGGAATTGCTGTTTGGCACAACCGACGGGGCCCTTGCCGTGTTGGAACTGCAACTCCAAGGTAAACGGAGGATGGCAATTGAAGACTTCTTACGAGGAAATAAGTTATGATACGAACGATCATTGTAGCACGTGCCCAGAACGGAGTAATTGGGAAAGACAATGACCTGGTATGGCACCTACCCAATGATTTGAAACATTTCAAAGGACACACGAAGGGGCACATGCTAGTGATGGGGCGCAAGTCCTTTGAATCGATGGGAATGGGTGGCTTGCCGGGCCGTTTGAATATGATTGTGACCCGCAACCGGGAGTACACCGCCGAAGGATGTTTAGTATTTCATGCGGTGGAAGAAGCCTTGGAGATGGCCCAAGCGCATCGTCAAAAGGAGGTGTATATCTTAGGGGGTGGGGAAATTTACCGACAAGCCTTGGATAAGGACCTGGTAGACCGGCTGGTGATTACTGAAGTACACGGCAATTTTGAAGGTGATACTACCTTCCCAGATTTTGACAAGGATAGATTTGTATTGGAACGGCAAGAAGACCATCCCGCAGATGCCAACCACAGCCATGCGTATTCTTTCGTGTGGTACAACCGGGTACCCCGGTAGTATATATGAAATCAGAAAACCATGACACGAATAAAAGATAGCGTAGTTTGGGTTACTGGAGCCTCTTCTGGCATTGGTGAAGGTTTGGCTACGGAGCTTTCAAAAGCAGGTGCCAAAGTGATTATCTCGGCTCGGCGTGAGGCTGAGCTAGAACGCGTAAAAGCACTATGTGCGCACCCGGACCAGGTAGCGGTTTTACCACTGGATTTGGTAGAACTAGAGGACATGGAAGAAAAGGTAAAGGCGGCCATTGCTGCTTTTGGAAGGGTGGATATGCTAATTAACAACGGAGGCATTAGCCAACGGGACCTGACGGTAAATACTGCAGTATCTGTATACGAGAGGATTATGAAGGTGAACTACTTGGGAACGGTAGCCCTTACCAAGGCCATCCTGCCGCATATGCTAGCGCGCAAGTCTGGTCACATTGTGGCCGTTTCTAGCCTCACGGGTAAGTTTGGCACCCCCTATCGTAGCGGATACGCCGGCAGTAAGCATGCCCTGCACGGTTTCTTTGATTCGCTGCGGGCAGAAATATGGAGGGAGAATGTAAAGGTGCTGATGGTAGCACCAGGCTTTATCCGCACTCAAATTTCTGTAAATGCCCTGGTAGGCTCTGGAGAAAAACTGGGCAAAATGGACGAAGCTCAAGCCAACGGCATGCCTGCGGATAAATGCGCCCGCATCATGATGAGGGCCATCGAAAAGGAGAAAGAAGAGATTCTGGTGGGCGGTACACGCGAAGTAATGGGAGTATATGTAAAACGGCTGTTCCCAAAACTCTTTAGCCGGATCATCCGGAAAGCCAACGTGAGGTAAGAATATGATCGGCTACCTGGACTGAGCCTCCCAGTTTATATCGCAAAAACGAGAGGCTTTTCTTTCATGACAAAATCTATTATTTTCCGTGATACATTAATACTCTTTCCTGTACCCGTAATCGCATTTTGCTATAGTCAAAAAAGACCTCTGTTCTGCCCACCGGACTTCGTCCTGGTACAATTTGTAGGCTAACTGAGTTGAGAAGAAGGAGTATCCGTTGGAACTGAATACTACGGTGGCATGGACAATAATAGGATCGGCAAACAAGGCATAAAACAGAAGCTAGATGCCTAAGGTACACCTTCAGCATGTACCCATCTCTCAACTAATACCGGATTCGTTGCCCGACCGCAGGAATCGGCTATTAGAAAAAGGGAAACACCTTTGGGAAAGACCAGATTGGAAAGTGTACCACCGGAAAGGCGCTTTCTCCATAGAGAAGTTAATGGTGGAAGGGGATCCAATTCCCTTGTTGCGGGCCCGAGCCAGTTTGGGTTCCTCGGTGAATAATGTGGCTGACTATGTCATTCTAGATAAAGCAGCCCAGGTGGACTGGGACCCTACGGTAGATCAGGTGGTGGAGTGGGCCCAAGAAGGCGACCATCGGGTATTTCAGATTCCGTGTGATACCGGGCGCATTCCCTTTTTGCCCGACCGTGATTTTGTATATTATGAGGGGTATCATCATGCCCCCGATGGCTCATTATTTTCGGTAGCAGAATCCATTGATGCAACCCAAATCCCCGCATTGGGCAATTCTATCCGAGGCAGCCTACGCTTCATTATGCGCAATGTTATTTGGCTTGGGTACGACGCCTGTCGGTTAGAAATCATTTGGCAAACAGACATGGGCGGCCGACTACCCATCAATCAAGTTACTTCTGGCAGCGCAAAATCGCTAGCCAATGAATTCGTCCATTTCCAGCAAAAATTTGGGATTTTTAAACGATAGGCAGCCACTTGTGCATGCAGTTCAATGGATTTAATACGCCACTAATTCCAGGAGTTAAACCAAAACCCCATTTCCTACCTAACACTAGTACTAGATACCCACCTGGTCAATAAAACGTAGGCAGGCCGTATACCGTAAGTAGATAATTTCCCATCTATGGGTATTTGGCTGTTAATCAGCCGCTTGAATATCCCCCCTTATCCTTTTCAGTTTTGCTGCTCTATAATCCCCCCGAATGGGTTATCTTTCGGCAATGGAAAATTACGTGGTATCGGCTCGGAAGTACCGCCCGCGCGGGTTTGATGAGGTAGTAGGACAGGAACACATCACCACTACACTGCGCAATGCCATCAAAAACAACCACTTGGCGCAGGCACTTCTGTTCTGCGGTCCACGTGGAGTAGGCAAGACTACTTGTGCCCGTATTTTGTCTCGCGTAGTTAATGGGTTCGAATCCGAGGATGTAGAGAATACCGGCGCCTTGAACATATATGAGCTAGATGCCGCCTCTAACAACTCAGTAGACGATATCAGGAATCTGGTAGACCAGGTTCGTTATCCTCCTCAGCAAGGCAAATTCAAAATCTACATCATAGATGAGGTTCATATGCTTTCCAACGCGGCCTTCAATGCCTTTTTGAAGACGCTGGAAGAACCGCCGAGTTACGCTATTTTCATTCTGGCTACTACGGAGAAGCATAAGATCATTCCTACCATCTTATCTCGTTGTCAGATCTTCGATTTCAACCGCATTCAGGTAAGCGATATCGCCGGGCAGCTGTCCAATATCGCTGCGCAGGAATCGGTAGAGACCGAAGAAGCGGCACTTCACCTAATTGCCCAAAAGGCAGATGGAGCCATGCGCGATGCTCTCTCCATCTTTGACCTGATGGTCACCTTTAGTAACGACAACCGGGTCACCTACCAGAATGTGATCGACAATCTGCACATTCTGGATTACGACTACTATTTCCGGATGGTAGACCACTTAGTAGGTGAGGACATCAGCGCCTCGCTGTTGACCTTTGATGACATTCTGAAGAAAGGCTTCGACGGGCACAACTTCATTGTGGGCCTATCGGAACACCTACGCAATCTCTTGGTGTGCCAAGATCAAGAGACGGTACAGCTGCTAGAGGTAGCCGACGAAACGCGCCAACGATACTTGCAGCAAGCCAATAGTGTACCTACTGGCTGGCTGTTATCAGGCTTGCACCTAGCCAACCAATGCGATATCCAGTACAAGGGCAGCAAAAACCAACGGCTGCACGTGGAACTGGCACTCATGAAGATTGCCCACCTCAATCGCGCGTTCAATCTCACCCAGTCCTCTCTGGCGGAGATAAAAAAAAAAGTGAAGTAGCCGCTGCCGCCCCTACGGAAAGCACTGCACAGAATCAGCCTTCTGCTTCTGGAGGAGCTAACGCCCAGGATAGTATACCCATTCGGCCCTTACGCCACGGCGGGCTTAAAAGGACGGCCGCCATGCCCGATCCGAAAGCGGCCCCTGAACCTACTCCGCAGGAGACGACTAACCCAGCACCTGCCGTACAACAAGAGGCTACGGAGGCCACGCCGGAACCCATCAAGGCCAACGACGAACCGCTTTCGCAGGAAAACTTTGCCACTGCCTGGAATGCATTCTGGGAAGAACCTGAGCGAACGGCCAAGCAAAAATCTGTGCGCAACAATACCTACACGCTCGATCTAGATAGCCAATTAGTTACTCTATCTGTTACCAGCACCATCCAAAAGGATATTTTGGCCGAGTTGCGCGAACCACTTCTGGGGTACCTCAAGCGTCAGCTAGGAAAGCCCAAGCTGCAGTTAGAGGGTAAAGTGGTGGAAATCACTCAAGAAAGAAGACCCTACACCAATCAGGAAAAGCTACAGCACCTGCTGGAAAAACAACCCAAGTTGCAGGATCTGGTGGACAAATTAGGCTTGGACCCTGACTTGTAAGCGCACCGATTAGTCTTTCAATTCTCCCGGGATGATGATTTCCCAACGGAAAGCCCAGCGCCAGTGCATGGTATACTGCTGGATATGAGCCTCTCCTAATATCTCTTTCCACTCAGCAGCACTAAAGGCCCGCATAACGGAGAGTGGTGCATCGTACTTCACCATCTTAGACCTGCTAAATAGCTGGGTAAGCCACTTGATGCTGTAGTAAGCAAAGGGATGACGGTGCAAGTCATTGATCACAACCCCTAGTCGGGTTTGGTTCACCAGCTGTGCCAAAAAAGCAGCAAGCTCGGCATTGGTAAAATGGTGGAGAAAGAGACTACAGACGGCAATGTCAAATTCTTGTTGGGCAAACTCACGGGAGAAAACATCCACCGTTTGGTACTGGATGTTGGCAAAATCCGCCGTATGCACCTTGGCGTAGGTAGTAATATCATCATTGAAATCCACTCCCACCAGTTCTACATCAATCCCTCTCTTTTTGGCCCATTGGTCCATTAAAACCAGCATATCTCCACCGCCACAGCCCAAATCTGCAATGCGGATGGGCCGAGAAGGATCCTTGCCAGTAGTGAGGGTTTTCAACCCATTTAAAGTGATGTAGTTTCCTCCCAGGAGGCGATTGACTACGGCCAACTCGCGCAGAGTCTGGTATACTGCCTCCCCCCGGCTAGCCTCCAGATCATCCATGATTTCGGGCGCTAGGGACCGAACGGAGAAGTCAGGGCGACTCATGGGTGGTACGTGAAAAGGCTACTTTCCAGGGTAAGGCCAGGCCCAAAAGCAAAGCTAAGTATGGGGGCCCCTGACTCAGCCCCTTGCATGGCGTTCCACACCCGCTGCAGTACAAATAGCACCGTGGGCGATGACATGTTGCCGCACTCCTTTAGCACCTCGTAAGCATGATGGTTTTGTGCAGGCGATAGGGAAAGCTGAGCTTCAATGGCTTGCAGAATACTTCTACCACCAGGATGAATGGCAAAGTGATTTACTTGGTCCAATTCCATATCCAAAGCTTGCATCAGACCTTGCGTAAGGGGAGCAATACCGCCTTCGATCACCTTGGGCACGTACGAGGACAGCTTCATTTCAAATCCCAGGTCGCCAATTTTCCAGGCCATATCATTATGCCCTTCCGGGGCAAGGCCGGTATGAAAAGCCTCCATTTCTAGTCGAGGTTGATCTTCCGCCGACTCCACCAGCAACGCGGCTGCACCATCACCAAACAAGGCCATCGCCAATAGGGTATCCTCATCGGTGGCTTGCTGAAAGTGCAGGCTGCAAAGCTCTACGCACACAATCAACACCTTAGCCTTCGGATCCGATTTGCAGAAGGCATTGGCCACCTTCATGGCCGGGAAAGCCCCATAACAGCCCATAAAGTTGATGGCAGTACGGTGCACATTGGCGCTCAGTCCCAAGGAGGTAACCAAATCAATGTCTAAGCCTGGGGCATACATACCCGTACAGCTCACTATCACTACGTGGGTAATGGACTCCCTAGGCAGGTTTCTTTGCTCAAAGGCTTGACTCACGGCTTGTTTGGCCAGCGGCAATGCCGTGCGCCGGTATACCTCCATTCGGGCGTCCGTGCCCGGAAAAGGATCCGTAAATCCCTTAGAGAACAGAGAGGGGTCGTGCCCATTCTGCAAAAAATCAGGAATTACACTATACCTTGTTTGTATCCCGGAGGCACGATGTATTGCCTTTATCCTTGTCTCCAACGCCCCTTCTGCACGCAATGCTACCACATGGGATTCGGCGACTATGGCCCGCGGTAAGCGGTAGGAGGGGAGTGCGGTGCCAATAGCCGTTATTGCTGACTTCACAATGCCCAAGTAAGCACAATAAATGCAAAAGGAAAGGTCCTCCGGCTACTGTTTGATCTCCTAGCCGGAAAAAACTACCTTTCCGCAAACCCTTTCGTATGCTATCTCGCTCTACCTGGCAGCATCTACGCATCCCTTTCTCCATTTTCCTTATGCCTGTATACCTATTTGCGCTCGCGGCAGATCCGCAAGTAGCATGGGTAGACGCGGCTCTCATATTTGCCATCCTACACCTACTGGTGTATCCTGCTAGTAATGGCTACAACAGCTATTTTGACAAGGATGAGGACAGTATAGGTGGAGTAGAAAAGCCGCTAACCGTCTCTCGGCAGCTATATTGGACCGCCCTGCTTTTCGATGCCCTTGGGCTTGGCTTAGCATTCATTATCTCAGTAGAATTTGCCTTAATGGTTTTCCTGTATGGGCTTATCTCAAAGGCATATTCTCACCCGGCCATTCGATTGAAAAAATTTCCCATAGCCGGGTGGCTTGTGGTAGGCATGTTTCAAGGATATTTTACTTGGTGTATGGTATGGGTAGGCCTACACGGTTGGGATACCTTTCTGCAAACCCCTGCGTTGCACGTACCTGCCGCATTGAGCACCCTGCTATTGTGGGGATCTTATCCCATGACCCAGGTATACCAACATGAAGAGGATGCACGGAGAGGAGACCGTACACTAAGCTTATTGCTAGGGATCCGGGGCACTTTTCACTTTGTAATCACGGTATTTGGCTTAGCCAACCTAGGATTGGTTCTGTTCTTTTACATCAAGTTTAGTCTTGTACTCGCTATTATCTTTCAGCTAGCCCTTACCCCGGTGCTGATTTTCTTTGTCCGATGGTACCTGAAAGTGCGTCGCAATCCTCAAGAGGCTGATTTCAAAAGGACCATGCAGCTCAATTTATTGTCGTCGGTATGTATGATTACCTTCTTTGTCGTGATGGCGGTCCTGCAGTATGGGTAGTTTAGGCAGACGATTTATGAAGCAATCCTGAAGCGAATATTGGATAATATTGAGTTTCATTAGAATAGTCACAATACAACCAGCTGAGCTATATTCTCTTTTTTGTACAAATCTACCCTCAAAAAACCTTTTTCACCCTTAGCCACCCATTCCCACATTTGAGAGAACAGATATAGCAGGGATGTGTAATTTTCGACCCCCTTTTTGGAAGATAAAAGAGTATATTTTTTCGTCCCAACAAGCTTCTAAACCCATTTTGTACTACAAATGCTTCATTATTGTGGATTTTGCAGCATGTTGACTCTTTGAGCGATCGTTTTGTGCCTATTGGATGGAAACAGAGGCATGTAATAAAATTTATCTTTTGTTTGCATTTTTGACTTTGAACAATATTCTTATTTTTGTTCAAACTCCGAATGGGTATACGTGTTATTGGGGTATCCCAATAAGATATTGTTTACGGAATAGGCGTTTTTTGGGAGGTCTCTCAAAGGCAAAGCAAGGAAGTTGGCGGAGTAGGTATTTTATAATAAGTGGGCTACAAAAGATATAGAAGTTAGCTCGGGTGGTAATAGTAAGCTAAAAAACGTGACCTAAGAAGCATATGCAGGACATCAAACTGATGATGATCGAAAACAATGAGATCGTCAGAAACGGTATTAAATCTCTCTTTTCGGATGTGAGCGATATTAAAGCTGCGGTGGAAGCCAGTTCTCCTGCGGATGCTCTAGACATGATTGCCGGTGCCAATGTGGATGTGGTTTTGCTAAGTATGAGTATTCCCGATCCCCATTTCGGTTTAGTGGGAGATCTGCTCTTGGAAGCTCCCGGTTCCAAAATATTGGTCATGAGTAACGAAACTGCTCAGGACCGTATACGCCAAGCAGTAGCCATGGGTGCCTTGGGTTTTGTACCCAGTGATCTTTCCAAGGATGAGCTCATCGAGGCCATTCGCACGGTAGCGCAGGGTGAAGTGTACTTCAGCCGTAAAATTGCGCATCTGATCACCCAAGATTTCATTCAGAAGGTAAAAACCCCCAACGCTGACGGAGGAGAGGGCCCTGCCCAAATTACTCACCGCGAAATGGAGATTTTGAAATTGATCGCCGAAGGCTACAGTTCGCAAGAAATAGCCATCAAGCTATACATCAGTAGCCGAACCGTGGAAAACCACCGGGCCAACATCATGCAGAAGTGCCGCGTGAAAAACGCCGCTCACTTGGTGAACTGGGGCTACCAGAACGGTATCTTGAAGGTGAAAAAATAAGCGTGTGCTTAATCCATAGAAAAGCCCGCCAATTGGTGGGCTTTTTATGTTTTCAGCTGGAATGGCGACTTTTTTCATCGAATTAGTCGCTACCTACTCCGCAGATGAATAGCTTATGTATGAAGCCAGCCGCCCTTAATGACTTTGATGATCAGCTGCGCAGTGTTTTTCACTTCAAACTTAGCAATCAGCTTTTTGCGATGGCCTTCAGCTGTCCGTGGGCTTATAAAAAGTCGTTCGCCAATTTGGGCAGAGGTAAGACCTTCGCAGATTAGTTCCAGTACCTCTTTCTCCCGTTCCGTGAGCGTGATTTCATGATTTAGAGTACGTGGTCCCCTTCTAGGATCTCTTTCTTTACGAAGCATCGCTTGGCTCATCAACTCGTTGGTATACACCCCTTGCGCCACTACTTGCTGTATGGTTTCGATGATCTCCCCTGTCGATGAATTTTTGACCAAATAGCTATGTACCCCTTTTTCCATCATGTGTAGTATCATCTCATCATTATCCATCATGGTGAGTACCACTATGCGTACATCAGGGTATTGTAAGCGCAAATAATCCGCTGCTTCCAGCCCATCCATTTCGGGCATATTGAGGTCTAGCAATACCACGTCAGGCGTGTGCTCGGCAACTTCCTGTATCAGCTCATTGCCATCGGCAGCCTCGGCCACCAGGTCTATTTCAATCACATTTGCCAATACCTCACGAATGCCGCGCCGAAACAGCTCGTGATCGTCGGCATGAATTACTTTTATCATAAGTCTGTATAGGGTAAAGGTTGGTGTTTACTTCTTTTTAAATATCCTAGCTTCCAAAGCTTGGGTAGGAGGACTATCATACATTTACGTATCCACCTTGTATGGCCTTGATGATTAGTTGGGCCGTATTTTTTACTTCAAACTTGGCAATGAGTTTTTTGCGGTGGCCTTCGGCAGTTCTGGGGCTTATGATCAACCGCTCACCAATTTGGGCGGAGTTGAGTCCCTCGCAAATGAGTTCCAAGACTTCTTTTTCGCGATCGGTAAGGAAAATTTGGGTTTCCATTCGGGTTTCTGATTTGTTTCGTGAATGCCCCACACACTTACGCGGAGCCAGTACACTCCCTAGTGCCCAACTAGCCCAAAAGGTCACAGTATTTTGCCGATTTATTTCTCCTTCCTATTCTGAGTTTGGGGAAGAAACACGGTAAGCCCCATGGCAATACAGAAGTAAAAATAAATGTCGCCACCTCTCCCTTATGGGGAAAGCGTGGCGGCTTCTTGATGAAATACGCAGTCTAGCTTCTAACAGTACGAGTTGCGTGGCGGTCTCAAATGAGATCCCGGTCTGCGGCGTACTTCACTAGCTCGGCTGAAGTCTTCACCCGCAGTTTCTGCATGATGTTGCGACGATGCGTCTTTACCGTATGCTCACTCAGAAAAAGCTCCTCGGCCATGTCCTTGGTGTTTTTGCCTTCCGATAGGCACTTGATGATCTCAACCTCCCGCTCCGAGAGCTCTTGGCTGGTACTATTGGCAGTGGTTTTACCGCGGAAGTAATCAAATACTTCGTTGGTGATTTTGGGATGAAAGTAGTTCTCACGACGGCTCACCTTGGTGATGGCTTCTACAAGCTCTTTCTTAGAAGCATCCTTGAGGATGTACCCTTGCGCACCACGCTCCAAAGCCCCTTTGATCCGCTTCATAGACTGGTGCATGGTCAGCATAAGGGTGGGCACTTCAATCCCTTCCTTCTTAAGCAGTTCCATAGTAGCCAGGCCATCAATAATGGGCATATCAATGTCTAGCAATAGCACATCCACGGCTTGTTCCCGGAGCAGCGACACGGACTCATGCCCGTTTTGAGTACTGCATGAAATCTGAATGCCATCTTCTGGGGAAAAGAGTGACTTTACGCCTTCCATAAACAAGGCATGGTCGTCAATGATGCAGACGTTAATCATGTTCGGTGATGGTTTCGGGGGGGGAGAAGGGGAAATCGATGTTGATCGTTGTACCTACGCCCGGTCGACTGTCGATACTCATTTCGCCTTCCATGGTCGAGACCATGTCGTGAAGGCTGTCGAGCCCAATGCCTGTATTCCCTGGATCGAGGGCTTGAGGATCAAAGCCAACGCCGTTGTCCTCCACCATGATATTGACAAGGTTTTCTTCCTCATATCCGGTAAGAGAAATGCTAAGCTTGGAAGCCTTGGCGTGCTTCAGTACGTTGCTGATCAGTTCTTGCACAATCCGGTAGATCACAATTTCACTTTTCGCATCTACCATCACAGTGTCTAGCGAAGCCGAAAACGCAATCTGAATTTCTTTCGATTTTTGGAGATGGGCCACTAACTCTTTGACTGCCGAAGCCAAGCCAAAATTCTCCGAGATGCCCATGTTCATCTCGTGCGATAGGTTACGCACATCTTGGCAGGCCTGTTCTACCAGATTCACCACTGTTTGATGTTTGGTCGTATCCGGGCTCTCCAAACCGTGTAAGTTAACCTTGGCCGTAGCCAGCAATACACCCAAGTGGTTGTGTAGCTCCTTGGCCAGCTTCTTCCGCTCATCTTCCTTACCCTGCACCATGGCTTGTAGTGCTTCGGTTTCTTGCGTTTTCAGCAAGGTGTTGATCTCCGCATCGTATTCCTTTTGTTGGGTAGCGGCCACAAAACGAGCTGTACGAAACCGCTGTCGGAAATAGAGCAATACCACCACGGCCAAGACAAACAAGATAATGGCGGTGATGACGTAAATCTGCTGTAGTTGCTTTTCCTTCTCTAAATTGGCTATTTCCGATTCGCGCAAATTGACCTCGAATTCCGTACGGAAATCGGCCATACGTTGGGTTTGCTCGTTGTTCGCGATACTATCCTTAATGGTGACGTACTGTTGGTGGTACGCTAGCGCTCGATCAAACGCCCCTTGCTGAGCTAAAATTTCCGAAAGCGCCAGGGAGGCATCGCGGATTTGCTCTTTCAAATCCAGTGGCTTAGCCAACCCCAGGCCTTTCTCCAGATGGAAGATTGCTTGCTGAATTTTGCCTTGGCCTCGGTATACATTCCCCAGCTGATTGTGGTAATCGGCCATCCCATATCGGTCCCCGATCGGTTCCAGCATATCAATGGCACGAAGTAAGTCCTGCTCAGCAATCACTAACTCACCGGTTTTTGCATACACCAATGCCCGGTTACCATATAGATAAGCACGGCCAATGGTAAAGTTCAGGGAGTCGAAAATAGGCTCGGCTATACCATAATAGTATAAGGCCGAATCGTAGGTGGCTTGGATATAGTGAAAGTACCCAACATTTAACAAGTTGATCGACTGGGCTCTGGGTTTACGAAGCTGCTTAAAAAGTGCAATGGCTTTGTAATTGTACCGCAAAGCATTGGTTATATCATCGTTAGATGAGTAGGTAGCTCCTATCTCAATATAGGCCTCCGCAAGAAAGCCTTTGGTATCCGTGGCCAATGCCAGCTCAGCACTAGTAAATAACGCATCGAGGGATTTACCCAAATCGCCTGTTTTACGGTACCCCACCCCTAAGGACTGATAAGCTTGCATCGCATAGCTGTCTGGCAAGCCTTCCTGTTCCAGCAATAACTTGGCATACCAGATTACCGAATCGGGATTACTGAGACTCACGATCAAATCATCGAGCACGAGAATGCGCATCTCATCATCAAGGTCAGTCTGAGCCAGCATCGATTTCAGGCTATCCGCCAAAGGCTGATCTTGAGCAGCTGCCGAAAAGCTACCAACCCAAATGATGAAAAGAAGTAATCCTGTCCGTTTCATTTACCAACCTCCAGAACCACCGTCACTACCCGCGTGACCAACTTGTAATACCGGATCAATATAACATGGAAACCCTCTTGCTTTTTCGTTTTCGACTTGCCATTCAATGGTAAAGTGGATTCGAAAATCGAGATGGGCACCTGAAGTCACATGCTTCATGATTTCCATAGTAAAATTAATTCCTTCATCCGTATTACAGATATAGGCCTCTGTTCCGGGTTGAGTTTGCAGAGGCTGACTATTAGGCAATGAATTGGAAACACCCTGCATGATCCAAAGCCCACTTCGATAGCTAATTGAGCTCACTTTGGGCACATAAATCACCGGCCATTTAACATTTTCAATCCCTTCAGTATTCGTTAAGGATACATTAAACAGGAAGGGCGTGACTGCGTCTTTGTTCTTGTCTACTTTGAAAGTATTGGGGTCCTTTGAACTAACACTGGAGGTAAGTGTAACCACACTTATAGGATTCGAGTTACTGCTGTTTACATTATTGAGATTGACAACTTTCTGATACTGTGGCCCTCCAGCACCCTCTACATAGGGGGGCATATTGTCAATCAAACTCTTAAAATCTATTTGTATCGTGTTACTCATAGCAGCATCATTTAAGGTTAGAAAATTCAAATATAACAACCTACCTGAGCCAGCGGGTACCCCGATTGGGGTATTGCATTAGGTACCTCTACCCCAAATTCCGCCAACGCCCCACCAACATCGTCACAACTCCTCCCTAATACCCCAATTGGGGTATCGGGCATAATACGGCGATTACCTGAAACGGGGCCTTCCCTTTTCCTGCACCTTTGTAATGTTCGAAGCGCACAACCGCTTTCGAATCGGCGGAACCGAAAAGCCGTAACCGAGTAGGAAAAAATCTAACCCAAAATATCATGTCTAATTACAATGGAAAGCGCTTAGCTGTAGAAGGCGGCAACGGAATTTACGTAGTGATCAACGGAGTAGCCCAACTCATACCTAGTGTTGCTACTTATAACAACATTTTTGGCAATCACGATCAAACTTCGATCACGAAAGCCGAGCTAGATACCCTTCCTCAATGGGATGCCCTCGATGAAGGTGCCTATTTGGCCAGAGTGGAAGACTCGCAAGCAGTGTATTTGGTGTCCAATAAAATTAAGCGGCTAGTCGTATCACCGGAGGTCATGGCGACCTATGCCTTTGATTGGACCAAAGTGAAAGTCGTTTCCGGTGCCGACGCTACCCAATTAGATGCCCTTCCTTCAGGTCCTCCAATCAGCGATACTATCACGGATTATGATTACAAACGTGTACGGCTCGATGGTAGCGATGCCATCTACGTAGTGATCAACGGAATCGCAGAGCTTATTCCCAATGTACCCACCTACCAGGGAATTTTTGCCAATGAGGGAGCGGCTAATCAAACGCAGGTGACCAAAGCCGAACTGGACACAATCCCCCAAGGGAGCCCGCTCGAAAATGGTGCCTACCTAGCCCGTGCTAAGAATACAGCCCCCATTTACTTGGTTTCCAACGGCATGAAACGTCGGGTATCTACCCCCAATACCATGCGCTTGTATAGCTTCGATTGGGATAAAATCCACTCGGGCGACAAGGCAGCCAAATTAGGATCGATGGTTGAGGGACCTACCATCTGGTAATCATCCCCCCACATAGCGTAATCGTAATTTTCGTTCATATGAAAAGCCACTGCGGCCTCGATCATCGAGGAATCGCAGTGGTTTTCTTTTGTAGATCTCTTATGGCAAGGAGTGACTAAGTACCCCAATTGGGGTATCCGTTAGAATACGGCGATAGCCTGAACCAGAGCCTCTCCTTATCCTGCACCTTTGTACTGTGCGAAACACAAAACATCCTTCGCACCGGCGGAACCCGAAAAGCCGAAATAGAGTAGGAAAATCTAACCTTTAATTATTGTTTTTATGGCAACTGCAGGAAATCTAGAAGAAATCAATGTAAGCTTCGTGGACAATGAATTGATGATTATTGCCTTCCCTGCGGATGGAAATAATACATATTTCAGCAGCACGCTAGCCCATTTTAAGGGCGGTAATGGTCAAAGCCAAACGTTTAGCCTTAACCCTGATAAGGCTAAAATCCTACCTCCCGGAAACTATAAACTATTGGTGGTTGGCATCAATTGGGGTGGTCCTGCAGGTTACACGGGCTATGTTACCATTGGTGGAGAGAAAAAGGTATTCCCCGCTGCGAGTTCTAATGACTTAGGAGTTGTTCTGAATGAACTTTATGATTTCTCGATATCATAATTGCCTTTGGTAAAAGGCTTGATCAAATAAAGCCCCCGCACTTTCCCGAAAGGGAGAGGCGGGGGCTTTTTCAGTATTGAGGAATTGCTATTAACTGTGAGTGCGCTTCACACGTCATCACCCATGAGTAAAAAAGTCTGATTTTGTAGAATGCGTGTTTTTTGCCGTGACTCCTCGCTACTTCGAGTCACTTACTCATGTTGCCTATACCCCAATTCTGAACTCTATTAGGATTGTAGTTTTGAGGGCAATCAGTGGAATCCGAAAAGCCGTTATAGAGTAAGAGAATGCTAACCTTAAATTTTTGTTATTATGGCAAAGCCTGTAAAAATTAAGTACTCATCTTCTGTAAAGATCACTGTATCGAATGCTGACAATTCCTTGACTGCAATTTTGGCCCCTGACACATCAGGCCCTGGTGGACGCCGTACCCAAGTATACGGCTACGAAGCTGATGGTTTCGCCGCTGGTGTGGGTGCTAGTTTGGACATTACCGACTCGGTAAACGCTGCACGAAATACTGGTTCATCGGCAACCCTAGTCATGATTGGAAGTAATTTCCGTGGAGGAGGGCAGTTTACCTTTTCTGTTGAGTCTGACCAGGCTGGACAATCACAATCTATCAGCACTAACTTGGCCGCCTTTACTTCTGAGCAATGGGCTTTCGATTTGGAGAAAGTGTAAGAAAGATGTTGTGTTAGTAAAAAAAGCCCCCGCCTCTCCCACCAGAGAAAGCGCGGGTGCTTTTCATATCCGTGCAAAACACACCGAGTCTTGTGTCTTGACTCTTGTGTCTTTTGTCCTACAGCGAGCTTGCGAGCGGTCTGCTAGCCAAGCTTGGCTAAGCTCTCCTCTAGCGCCTTAATCTTCGCCTCGGCGTCGGCTTGTTTCTTCTTCTCGGCTGCCACTACTGCCTCGGGTGCATTGTTCACAAAGCGTTCGTTGCTCAGCTTCTTCTGTACACTCTTCAGGAAGCCCTGATTGTACTCTAGCTCTTTGGTCAACTTCTCACGCTCTGCGTCCACGTCCATGCTTTCACCTAAAGGCACATAGATCTCATCACCTTTCACCACCAGGCACACCGCACCCGCTTCACTTTCATCCACAAAGGCGGTAGAACTCACGTTGGCCAACTTGCTAATGGCCGCCTCCCAGCGATTATACAAACCTTCTCCACTTACCGTAGGCTTAATTTGTAAGTCAAACGCTTCTTTGGGAGATAGCCCCTTACTGCTGCGCAAGTTTCGGATCTGACTTACCACATCAAATACAGTATTGGCTTCGGCCAGCATCTCCTCATTGAAATTTCCAGACTCGGGCCAGGCAGCTACCGTAATACAGTCCTGCTCCGAACGGTCTTCCAGATAGTGCCACAATTCCTCTGAAATGAAGGGCATAAAGGGATGCACTACCCGAAGCACCTTATTAAAGAAGTTTTTGGTAGCCTCGTACGTGCCTGAGTCTACTGGTTTTTCAAAGTCAGGCTTCACCATTTCCAGATACCAAGAACAGAAGTCGCCCCAGATCAACTTATAGCAGCTCATCAGCGCATCGCTCATGCGGAACTTACTAAAGTGATCGTTGATCTCATTTAACCCTTGATTGAAACGAGACTCAAACCAGTCGATGGCTTGCTGATTCGTGGTCGGATCTAGCGATTCATCGACCGTGAATCCATCAAACAGCCGGTAGGCGTTCCAGATCTTGTTCGCAAAGTTCCGGCCTTGCTCCACCAGCTTCTCGTCGTACAGCAGGTCGTTACCCGCCGGTGAGCTAAACAACATGCCCGTACGGATGGCATCCGCACCAAACTGCTTGATCAGCTCCAGCGGATCGGGCGAATTGCCTAAGCTTTTGCTCATCTTTCTGCGTTGCTTATCGCGCACAATCCCCGTCAGGTACACATTTTTGAAAGGCTTCTCGCCCATGTATTCGTAGCCCGCTATCACCATGCGCGCCACCCAGAAGAACAAAATCTCCGGGGCCGTCACCAAATCATTGGTAGGGTAGTAATATTTGATCTCCTCGTTGTCCGGCTGGCTCATACCCTTGAATACCTCAATGGGCCATAGCCACGCGCTGAACCACGTATCCAATACGTCGGGATCTTGCTCTAGCTGTTCTGCAGAAATGCTTGGATCCTTGGCCTTTGCTTTTTCTAAGGCTTCCTCCGCATTACGCGCTACCACGTATTCACCGTTAGGCAGATAGTAAGCCGGTATACGGTGGCCCCACCATAGCTGGCGGCTGATGCACCAGTCGCGTACACCGTCCATCCAGCTCCGGTACATATTCTTGAATTTAGGCGGAACTAGCTGCACCACGTCGTTCAGTACATTCTCCCGAGCAGGCTCCGTGATCCGGTTCATCTTCACGTACCACTGCTCGCTCAGGCGAGGCTCCACTACCGCCTCCGTACGCTCGCTATGGCCAACGCTACTCATGTAGTCCTCTTCCTTCACCAGATGGCCTTGCTTCTTCAGCTCCTTGGCTACCATCTTCCGCGCTACAAAGCGGTCTTCACCCACGAAGAACTGTGCCTTCGCGTTCAGGTGACCCGTCTCGTCCAGGATGTCGATGATCTCCAGGTTATGCTTCATGCCCAGGTTGTAGTCATTCTCATCGTGGGCCGGGGTCACCTTCAGACAACCTGTACCAAAGTCCATGGTCACGTACTCATCCTGGATGATGGGCACACTGCGGTTCACCAAGGGGACAATCGCCCGTTTGCCGTGCAAGTGTGTATAGCGTTCGTCCTCCGGGTGGATACAGATGGCCGTATCCGCCATGATAGTCTCCGGCCGCGTAGTGGCAATGGTCAACCACTCATTGCTGCCTTCTACCTGATACTTCACATGGTAAAGCTTGCTCTGCTCCTCGCGGTGAATCACCTCATCGTCAGCCAACGCCGTACGGCCCTGTGGATCCCAGTTGCCCATGCGGTAGCCACGGTAAATCTCACCCTTATCGTACAGGTCAACGAACACGTCAATTACCGCTTGGTAATAGTCCGGGTTCATAGTGAAAGCCGTGCGGTCCCAGTCGCAGCTAGCACCCAACTTGCGCAGTTGCTTCAGGATGATACCCCCGTACTTCTCCTTCCACTCGAAGGCATGCTCCAGAAACTTCTCCCGGCCAATCTCCCGCTTATCAATTCCCTGTTCAGCCAGCATCTTTACCACCTTAGCTTCTGTGGCAATACTCGCATGGTCCGTGCCCGGTACCCATACCGCTTCCTTACCCTCCATGCGGGCCTTGCGCACCAGCACATCCTGGATGGTATTGTTGAGCATGTGGCCCATGTGCAGAACCCCGGTTACGTTCGGCGGTGGAATGACGACGACGTAGGGTTCCTTCTCCGGGTTGGGGGTGGAATGAAAGAACTGCTGGTCCAGCCAATGCTGGTACCACTTGTCCTCTACCTGGCTCGGATCGTACTTCGTACTCAGTGCCATACGTCGTGTCCTTTTTTAAATGTTTGGTTATTGATTTTTAAGGACGACAAAAGTAGGAGGTTTCGGGGAAAGTAGGGCATGCCTAAACAGGCAATTTTGGGCGCCCGCGGCCCAGCGGTTTTCCACCCCATGCGCCTGCGGCACAGCCCACCTGCC
>DMST01000267.1 GCA_003454975.1 Cytophagales bacterium
TTCCTATAACAGTACCTTTTTTTATACCCTTATTTTATAGAAAAGTAGGGTTTATGGTGTTTTGGAAATTTCCGTATTTTCATCGCAGCTAACCCTATTTATTGATGGCAAAGAAAGGAAAACCGGAATCTACTCTTGTTTCTGAAGAGGACTATCTGAACAAGCGATTAATGGACCAGATGAACTGGTACGACAGAAAGAGCATCGCTAATCAGCAAAAATTCAAAAATTACAAGGCTGCTGAAATCATCCTGGGGGCCATGATTCCCTTACTCATCGCTTTTCCTGATATTAAAATACCCCTTGGTGAAGGCCAACAGCCACTCGATCTTACGTCTATTATTGTTGCCTCTATTGGGGTAGCTATTGTTATTTTGGGAGGGCTGCTTTCCCTCAACAAGTACGAAGAAAACTACGTGAGCTATCGGACTAGTGCCGAAAAGCTAAAATCAGAGAAGTGGCGGTACCAGACCCGGACCAATCCATACCAAGCCAACCAACGGTTTGATGCCTTGGTAAATAATGTAGAGAAAATCCTTACTGAAGAACACAATGCCTGGGTACAATACCAGCAAGAAGAAGGCGAATATGATTCTTTTGCCAAAGAGCAAGTAGACAACCAGGTAAGCCGGTTAGAACAGGAACAGCGTGCACGCCGTGGCACTACTGGCTCTGGCTCTGGCTCTACCTACGGTTCCTCTACGGGTAGTTCTTACGGTGGTTCTTCTTACAGCTCGGGCAGTAGTTCTAGCAGCTACGGTAGCACTTCGGGCGCTAGTAGCTATGGCTCTTCATCACCAGCCCCAAGCACTAGTAGCGGTTATGGTTCATCATCCTCTTACAGCGGTAGCTCTGCCGAGACAAGCAGTTCATCCCGTGCATCAAACGCCTCCACACCAGACTATGCAACCATAGCTGCGGAAAGTCCCTTTAATAACGAAGGGGCTGATACCGAGGCTACAGTGAGCACCGATGCTACCAGTACCTTGGATACCGATGGTGATACACCCCCGGATATTTTTGGAGACGACGTCATGAAAAAAGACATCTACACTACCCGGCAAACGGGGGAGGATGAAATGCCCGATATTTTCGGATAGGAATCTTTTACAACTGGAGACCAACTACGAGCACATCATCTGTCTGGGGTTGCTCTCCTTTCCAGGACTGGAAACGTTGCTCCAGAACGGAGCGCTGAGAAGCCATGGGCAATGTACTTAGCGAGTTGAGCAAGCGACGAAACTGAGTCTTCATAAACTTCTTGCCTTCTTTACCGCCAAATTGGTTTTGGAACCCATCAGTGGCCATATAGATATAGTCCCCTTCTTGTAGTTTGATACGCTGGCGAGTAAAAAACTTCTCCTCCGTTTCAGTACTTCCTACGGAAAAGCGGTCTCCCTTGATTTGCACCAGCGAGTAGTTATGTACATAGTACAGAGGCATTTTTGCCCCGGTAAATTCCAACCAGCGCGTTTCAGCATCCACCACCATAAGGGCAATGTCCAGCGTATTTGATTGATCATTGCCCCCTTCCTCTACACGTAGGGTTTTGCGCACCTTTTCGTCCAGCTGAGTGATGATCTCCGCAGGGTTATGCATTTGTTGCTCTAGCACCAACTGATTCAGCAGGTTATTCACCAGCACCGTAAGGAAGGCTCCGGGTACACCATGGCCCGTACAGTCAATCATAGCCAGTACCATCCGGTGGCCCAGTCGCCCAAACCAAAAAATATCACCGCTTACTATTTCACGGGGCGCATTGAAGATGAAGGATTCTGGAAAGAACGCCCGCAACTCAGACTCCTCTGGGAGCATAGCCATTTGTATGTCGCGTGCATATTGGATGCTGTTCGTGATTTGGTGCGTTTGCTCCTCTAGGCGGCGATTTTTCCGGACAATCTCATTGCGCTGTGCAAGAATTTCCTCCTTCTGCCGATTGATGGATTCTGTTTGCCGTTCCAAGGCTTCGGTTGCGCGGTTTTTTACGGTATAGCGAGTGTATAGCACAGCGGCAATAAGGCCAATAGCTAATATACCTGCAACAAGCGCATAAATCTTCACCCGATTGTTGAAATCCTTCTGTTCAGCAACCTTCCTGTTCTCTTCCTGTATCTGCTCTTGCCGGTCTTGCTCCTGCTCCAGATAATGCTTCAATTGATCGCCCAGGTTTTCGTTGATCTCGGTACGGAATACGTCTTCTTGCAATTCTAACCGGAGGCGATAGAAATAAATGGCGCTATCCTTTCGGTTGATCATTCTGAAAAAATCACCGAGCGTCAGGTAAACATCCATTTGGGTAGACGAGGTAGCAGCTTCACTCAGCGCTAGAGCATCCAGTACGTCGGCACGCCCTTCGCCTACATTATTTAAATTTCCTTTGGCAAACCCCAGCTTAACTTTTGCCCGGGCCAACTCATCGGCGTCATTCACATTCCTGGCGAAGGTAAACGCCAAAAGAAATTGAACTCTGGCTTCTCTGTACTCCGTCCTCTTCAGGTATATTTCCCCTAGGCTATTATGAGCTTTGGCAAGGCCCAAATCATCATTGGCCAAATCTGAGGCCTGGATGGCTGCCTGAAAATAGACGATGGCCTGTTCCAATTTGCCTTCTACAACTGCCAAGTGCCCTAGCTCCAGATAGCTTTTTCCTTTTACACGGGCCAACCCCATCTGCTCGTCTAAAGCATCAGGATCTTGGATATAAAGCTTGGCTCTCTCAGGATCCTCCAATTCCGCAAAAATTCTCCCCATAGAGGTATAAGCCTCCGCCTTTTCAACCTCCAGACGCAGATCCTCCGCCAAGGCAATAGCCACCCCACAGTACATCACCGCTTCCTCATATTTGCCCAAAGACTGGTAGATCTGGCACAGCAAATTGAGGCTTTTGGCTATCGACGGCTTATTTCGTTGCTGAACTGATAACCGATGGGCAACCTGGGCATGGGGCAAAGCCTCTACTTCGTTACCCGCTTGGGTATAATAGGTAGCGATCCAAAGCTCTGCCTCTGCTATACCAGGGGCGTATCCACTCTGGGCAAACCAATCATAGGCTATTTGCCATACACTAAGGGCGCTGTCCTCCCGGTTGTTTAGGAATAGGCCCTTACCCAATATAAGGTAGGCCAAGCCAGTAGAGGTACTGTCTCCAATAGCAGTAGAAAGGTCCAAAGACTCCTGTATCCAAAGCCCATAATTCGGCAGCGAATCCCGGATGTAGATATCTGCAAGCTCCAACTTCACCTTCAGCAGACCTACAGAATCATTGTTCAACTCAGGTATTTTGGCTTTGAGGGAGTCAATCTGCTGACCTTCCGACGAGATAGGGGACAACAAAAAACTTGCTATAACCAGGCAAATACTCAGCAAAGAAGAAAAGCCCCGCTTCATCAATTTTGGTGGGAGGAATTTAGAATCAACAAAGAAAACAACTTGACTCTTTCTTTTTATCGGTTTTTTGGAAATTGGACATAAATATTCCTGTTTACCTCCTCAAAATCAAAAATTTGAGGACCATACTTATCTCCCTACATGCAAAAAGCCATTTTGATATTCGTCTTGGCTATGGTTTCAGCCAACTCTTGGGGACAATCCTCCCTCATTCCTCTCAACGAAGATCTTTACCATCAGATAGATAGGTTGGTTATTTCACAGCCACATGGAAAATATGGATTCCAGGGCGTGGCCAGGCCGTATTCTCGTTCTCAAGTGGCCGAGCTCATTCGGGGAGCCTCCCCACAAAGTACTAGCCTAAAGCGTAATCGGGATTTTCTGGCCCAACAGCTTTGGGACAACCTAGACACCCTGGTGGAGGTAGACCGTGCACCGATTGCCAAGTATTTCTTCCGGAAAAAAACGGACTTCTATTCCGTGAATACTGACCATTTTAAATTACGGGTGAACTCGGTGGTACATTTGGGTGCGGGCCTCAGCCCGGGAGATACTGCCCGGATGTTTCATAACACCCGTGGGGTAGAGGTAATGGGAGACATAGATGGTAAGGTGAGTTTTTACACCATCATGGCCGACAACCAGGCCCGTTGGGCTCCCTATGTGCGAAATACCATCGACTCTATGTTGATCATTCCTGGCCAGGGTTTTTGGAAACCCTTTCGCACCTCGGGGGTAGACTATTTTCTGGCCCGTGGCCATATCGCGGTTCCTGTTTCGAAACACATCACTTTGTCAGGTGGTCATGACCGTCAATTCATCGGCCATGGTTATCGCTCCATGATCTGGTCAGATTTTTCTCCACCCCATTTGTTCTTCCGGGCAGACACCCGGGTATGGAAGGTGCGCTACACCAACTTATTTACCCAAATGGTGGCCGACATCAATACGACACCAGGAGGCACCTTGGGAGGACTACCTTTCTCAAACAAGCAGGTGGTCTTTCACCACCTAACAGTTAATCTAACACCCAATTTTCAGGGTAGCGTGTTTGAGCTGGTCGTGAATGGCGATGCCGATTCCCTAGGTTCGCGGTTTGGGCTCAATTATCTAAATCCTATCATATTCTACAGGGCCCTTGAGCAGCAAGGAGGTAGCTCAGGCAACGTTTTGCTAGGGGCCGATTTCAAATGGGATTTGTGGAAGCGACTGCGCATATACGGCCAATTTATCCTGGACGAATTCTTGTTCAGTGAATTGCAGGCCCAACGGGGCTGGTGGGGCAATAAGTACGGTGCGCAGCTAGGCATGAAGTATGTAGATGCCTTTGGGGTTCCCGGGATGGACCTACAGCTAGAGGCCAACTGGGCTCGACCTTATACCTATACCCACCTCTCTACCTTTACCGCAGCTACCCATTATTGGCAACCAATCGCCCATCCGCTAGGGGCTAATTTCCAAGAAGGTATTGCCATAATTCGATACCAACCCCACCCAAAATGGCAACTGATTGCTAAGGGAATTGGAGCTATATACGGCACAGACACAACCGGTTCGAATTGGGGGACCAACCTACTTTTAAACTACGATACCCGCGAAAGGCAGTTCGACAATGAAATTGGGCAGGGGGTAAGGACCCTATGGGGAATGGGAGAATTCCGAGTGAATTACATGATATGGCACCAGTGTTTTTTGGAGTTCCGGGGCATGGCCAGGTACCTCCAAAAAGGCAACCAAGAACCTGACCTTCAATATAATGCATGGCTACAGTTGCGATGGTCTATCCCCTACCGACCGCAGGATTACTAGTTGTTTTAATCGTACGCCGAAAAACTAAACAAAAACAACCTTTTTAAACACACAACATCTTGATATTCAATTACTTACTTAAAAAAAGGGTTTTTTGAATGAAAATTTTCATCAAAAAATAGCGCAAAACTTACATTAACTTTTCTAAGAGAGCGCATTGCTTTTTCTAGGAAGGGTACTATCAAGGTTGGATTCTTGTATAGCCTTGAGGGGCTAAATTTCCACAAAACATTGATTTTATATTTGGGCATGTTAACAAAATATTATTTTCCAATTGATTTTGCCGTCGAGATATAATTTTATTAAGATGGCCTAGTCCTTTTCTTTTACAGTTTTTTCAATTCTAAGTTCCTCTTTCTATCACCCCATCTATAAGGCTCAACATATAATTTGTCCCACTCCGCCGTACTCGCAATTATTCCTTACACAAATATTTAGCAAAAGAATATGCTACCAGCCACAGATACTCTTGTCTAATTTTCTTCCTGCCAAATTTTTTACTACCATTGTTAAACACAATCCATACAGCAAGACTGTAAACCTGAAAACTACTAAAACATGAAACAGAAAAGCCTTATGCTTTTAGCATAGGGCTTTTTTTATCCACACCTGAAGCATCATGATTTCAGTGCGGTTTCCATGAAAGGGGAAATGCAGGGGCTGCCAAGGAAAGCTTGTATTTTTACCCCATGGATTTAGCATTGTTTTTTGAGCCCTTGCCCCAAGCCTTGGTGGCAGAAGTGAAAGATCAAGAGGCTTTCATACATAGCATTCACCCCTACACGGATAACCTCCCCGATTTAGGCCAAATGAAAATTGCCTTGCTAGGGGTACCCGAAGGCCGGGGGGCCCGCGAAAACGAAGGGACACTCAATGCACCCAACGAGATCCGTAAGCCCCTGTACCGACTCAAGAAGGGGCATGGCGCATACAAGATTGTGGACTTGGGCAACCTCAAGCCTGGAGTAGACCGAGAGGAGACTGTACTGAAGGTTCGAGAGGTTTGTGGGTTTCTGCTCAGGTCTGGCATCTTGCCGGTTATACTGGGAGGTGCCCAAGACCTAACCTTGGGGCAATACCAGGCTTACGAAGACCTGGAAAAGTTGGTGTCTATAGTGAATGTAGATGCCTCCTTTGATATGGAAAAAGGTGAGGAGGTAGCCGAGAACAAAAAGTTCCTTCAGACAATCTTTACCTACGAGCCTAATTTCCTATTCCATTACTCCCATATGGGCCACCAGTCATACCTGGTACACCCGGATACACTCACAACTATTGAGACGCTATTCTTCGAGGCCTACCGGTTAGGACAATTGCGGGACCACCCTCGAGATATGGAACCCGTGATCCGGCAAGGGGATATGCTCACCTTCGACATTGGCTCTATTCGCTGGGCTGATGCCCCTGGACATGCAGAGGCTCAGCCCTTCGGCCTCACCGGAGAGGAGGCCTGCCAGATCGCGTGGTATGCCGGTATCAACGAGAAGCTAAGCAGCGCAGGGTTCTATGAATACAATCCCCAGTTTGATGATGACCGCCGTAGAACGGCCAAAGTAGTTGCCACCATGGTCTGGTATTTTATAGAAGGATTTCACCATCGCCGAGACAAACTCAACTTCACCACCAATGACTACCTCAAATATGTGGTCAGTATGCCGAGCGAGCCCGAGGTATTGGTGTTCTATAAAAGTAAGTTGAGCGAGAAGTGGTGGATGGAAGTACCCCACCCACAGTACCGGGGTCAATACAATCGCCACATTGTGGTACCCTGCTCTTACTCGGACTACGAGCGAGCCAACCACGGTGAATTACCCGAACGCTGGGTACAGACACAAGCCAAAATTGTGTGATTCTTTTGTCACGAAATCTTACCCTTACAGCCCTCCTAAAATTAGTTTCATCCAAGAAAATCAGAGATTCGTCGAATATCCACAGCCAAGGACGCCGTTCATCGTGTTATCATTGGTAAATTATAGTGAATCCCGGAAAAGGGATAATGAACATGATTCGAGTCTTATTATGGTAGAAGGACTAAAACATCTTGTACATGAACTGACGAAGTGGGGGGATGACCAAATTGATATGTTCCAACAAAACGATTTTTGGTTGGAGCGTGAATTGGTTCAGTTGTACAAGTTATATTTTGATATATCAGACAAAGGCGTAGAAGGAGCACACTTCGAGGGCCTACCCCATATTCATTACGGCAACATTCGGATTAACCTGGCCTACAACTTCTCCACGTTTGGCTACTATCCGGTAGTTAATACCGCCCACATGGGCAACCTGAGCGCTGGATACGATACGGCCGATGCCCTTGACCAGTTGGCGGATATTATTGCTGAGCTGAAGGTGGTAGACTGGCTGAATCAGCAAGGCCGGGAGATGGATGGCCTACGGTACTTTACCTATGCCTTCGAAACTCGCATTCGCGCTCGCCTGATTCCTTTGTTGAATTATCTACAAGAACAGGTACTGCCTTTGGCTACCGCTGTTTAATATAGGCCCAAGCTTGGGAAATAATACAGAGCCTCCACCCGGAGGTTTTTTTAGCTCTTTTTCGATTTTTTTCTAGAGAGCTATTGGAATTTAAAGGTCACCCATTACCTTTGCAGTCCCTTACGGGAACAACACACACGGGAGCATAGCTCAGTTGGTTCAGAGCATCTGCCTTACAAGCAGAGGGTCGGGGGTTCGAATCCCT
>DMST01000066.1 GCA_003454975.1 Cytophagales bacterium
ACGCCCCATTTACCGTTTTTCTGGACATTAACCAATCTATTGTTTATAACCTCGATGGCATCAAATTCAATATCTACCACTACCTCTGATTTATCGATGTCAAAGACGCCCCACTTACCGTTTTTCTGAACATTAACCAATCTATTGTTTGCAGTATTGATGTCATCAAATTCAATATTTACTACCACCTCTGATTTATTGATGTCAAAGATGCCCCATTTACCATTTCTCTGAACTGTTAACTTGTTATAACTAATCTCTTGAATATTGTCATACTCACTTGACAGGATCCATGCCCCTTCTTCAATGTTAAAAACACCCCATTTACCCTCCTTTTGGAGGAAAGCATTACCATTCCTAATATCTCCTATGCTATCAAATTCGGTTTCAACAATGAGCTGTTTTTGGTCTATGTAAAATATACCCCACTTTTCATCGGTTTGAACTAGTACTATCCCATTCTTAATATCTCTGATGGCATCAAACTCAATTGGAATTACAATTTGCGAATTATTGACATCAAAAATTCCCCATTTGCCATCGACTTTAACTGGTATCCTACCATTATCACCTAAACCAATATAATCAAACTGGATAGGAACCTGAATCTGGCCGGAATATCGATTAGCGATCCCCCATTTACCAGCCTCCCCTAATTGGAGCCTATCATATTTATCCACCTGTATTTGATCATATTTAATCGTAATCATGATTTGGCGGGAACGAATATTATAAACTCCCCATTTTCCATGCTTTTGGATTGGAAACCTTCCACTTATTCCTTCTTGGATGTCATTATATTCCAAAGGAATTAGAAATTGATTAGTTCTTATGTCAAAAAGGCCACATCTTCCATTGTCTTGAACTTTGTAATAATTAAAACCCATTTCTTGAATCTCATTATATACAAAAGGTATTAGAATTTGGCGAGAATTTATATCAATAAGGCCCCATCTTTCATTTTCTCGAACTTTGTATACTTCAACTCCAGCTTCTTTGATAGAATCGTATTCTATTGGAATTATGAATTGACGGGTATTAATATCCACTAGCCCCCAATTTCCTTCTTTTTGAATCATGTATCTACCATCTTTACTTTTAAGGATAGAATCATATTCAACTGGAACAACGTATTGCAAAGTTTTAATATCAATTACACCCCATTTACCGCTTCTTTGGACTATTTTTTTTCCGTTTTTATCGTCAAAAGATTGTTCGAACTGTGCAACTAATGCAGCATGTTCAGGGGTCAACTGTATTTGATGCTCATTTCCTGAGTAATATCCAATGCAACTACTGTTAGAAGAAATAATTATACTATTGTAGGGGATGTCTAACGAATCAAATACTATAGGAAACGATAAATTACCTAAACTATCTACACATTCACAATCTTTATATGGCCCATCAAAACATTGTAAATACCATTTATTCCCACCTGTTATTTGATACCTTTTATAATGATCCCCTCTGGGTTCTCTAGCTTTTACTACAGGTAGATCAATATGAATATCAAAATTTGTGCGGTCATCAAGAGGTATTGGTTCCTTTAACAATTGGCCTAAATCATTTCCTTGAAGGTCAGGAATGTCAATAATGTGAGATAGGTCTGTTATTAGATCTTCATCCATCCGCTTTTTTAGCACTAGTAAATTTGATTTGCTAAATCCTTTTAAATCCGATGCGGAACTTTTTTTGCTCAAGGAGAAAAAATAACTGGCTAAAGGAAAGTTGCCGTCTACCGCAGCAAGCATTCCTAAAAAGTAAGCTCCAATGCAAGCAATTGCTTTACTTTGATCGGAAGAGCTTTCAGGATTCCAACTCACCAAACTGAAATGTGAATTTTGATTATATAATGGTTCTGCTGATCCAAACCTAGACTTAGGTACGCTTCCCTCAATCTGGCTTACCAAGGGTTGTAGTCGTCTTTTGCATTGTTCTAATTCTCCTAGATAAAACTCGCAAATCCCCAGGATCAGCTTTATCCATTCTTCCGAGGCACCCTCAGGATCATCCATATTGACCACGTAGCGAGTAGGTTCCTGGATTCCAATACTCTGAAGTACTTTATTGGCAAAAAAGAGCGAATCATTCCTTCTTATTCGTATAAAACTATCATAATTCTCATCTGTCTTTTTCCCATAGATTAGAAGTCCTTGTTCAATTGAATAATGTTCAAATACGCTAAGCATATACTTTTGCTCTCTTTTTCGTATTTCTTCCCAATCCAAAGACTCATCTAGCCTTAATACATCCACTTTGCGTTGTAAGACCGTATGATTGTCTATTTCTTCCCGCAAGTGATAATCCCAAGCAGTTAGAAAATCATCCTCTCCCTCCTCGTTAAAATTTGCGAGGGCCACACGGAACTCAATATCACTTTCAGGCTCATACCATGGAGCCTCATTAGTACTAGTAGAGTTACCATTATAATTGAGTCTGTACAAGACCAGGATAAGACCCAATGCTCCAACCAAAGCTAGAATATAAGGTCCAATTCTTTTAAGACGCTTGGTTTTATATTCCTTTTCTGCCCTAATATTTTTGTTGCCTTTTGACGAAGAAGGTGAAGGATTTGGGGAGTTCATGATTGAAAAATACAAAAAGCTATGTTAATTATTCAATAGAGAATTATCACTAATCATTGTGATCGCTTAGTCTGTTTTCAAATCTCTCCTCATGGCCCCCATTTTGTTTTCCTCAACCTGCATTCGTATTCATCCGCTTTCGGCCTATCTTACCGCCCATGAACACGCACATAAAAACCATCCTCTTACTTGGATACCTGGGAATGAGTTTCTCGGCTTTCGGTCAGGAGTTGGCTCCCATTAGCTCAGCCAATGGATTACGAACGACAATTTACAAGGTCAACGATATCGAATCGGCTAGGGTATGGTACGCCCAGGCCTTCGGCACCGAGCCGTATTTTGACGAACCCTTCTATGTGGGTTTCAATATCGGTGGCTACGAGTTGGGCCTGCAACCGGAGGAGGCAGAGCCGGATACGAAAACCCATAGTGTAGTCAGCTATTGGGCAGTGGAGGATATTGAGGCTACCTACCGTTTTCTAGTTTCCATTGGGGCTAAAGAAAATGAACCACCTACGAATGTAGGAGGAGAGCTCATGACCGGAACCGTGATTGACCCTTGGGGCAACATCCTGGGCATTATTTATAACCCAACTTTTCAAATTCGGGGGGAATAACGGAGTAAAACTATTCTACACACGGGGAGTTTGACAGCACGAACCCCTAGTTTTGCTCTATGACGAAAGCCGAGAAAGTCGAATTCGTAATCAACAAGCTGGAAGAACTCTACCCTGTAGTGCCGGTTCCGCTAGACCATTATAGCCCCTACACCTTGCTGGTGGCGGTGTTGCTATCAGCCCAGTGTACCGACGAGCGTGTGAATAAAATCACACCGAGCTTGTTTGAGGTGGCCGACAATCCCTTCGATATGGCCCAGATTCCCGTGGAGCAAATCAAGGACATCATCCGGCCCTGTGGCCTGAGTCCTATGAAGTCCAAGGGTATTTCGGAGCTCTCCAAGATTCTGGTAGAAGAGTACCAGGGGGAGGTGCCGCAGGACATGGAGGCGCTGGAAAAACTGCCGGCCGTAGGCCACAAAACGGCCTCGGTGGTAATGTCGCAGGCCTTTGGCGTACCCTCCTTTCCTGTGGATACTCACATTCACCGGTTGATTTACCGGTGGGGACTTTCCAGTGGGAAGAACGTGGTGCAAACCGAGAAAGACTGCAAACGTCTGTTTCCGAAAGAGTTATGGAACAAGTTGCATCTACAAATTATCTTCTTCGGTCGCGAGTATTGCCCCGCTCGGGGGCACAACCCCCACGAATGTCCCATTTGCTCTGTGATCGGCCGCGCGCCCATGTTCAAGGGAGAGCCGGACCTCAAACCTCCTAAAAAATAGGACCGCTTCGCTCGAAGACATAAGACAAAAGATTCAAGACACAAGATGAAAGACTTCTGTTTCCTGGATTCTGAATTCTGTTTTCTAACGACTACTCATAAATCAACATTTAGAATTCAAAATTAACCATACAAGGTGCTCTATTATCTATTTACATATCTCGATGAAAAATACGACCTGGCAGGGGCAGGGGTGTTCCAATACATCTCCTTTCGGGCCGGGATGGCAACGGTATTCTCCCTACTGATCACCATTGCCTTGGGTAGGTATGTGATCTACTGGTTGCAGCGCAAGCAGGTGGGTGAGACCGTTCGGAATCTAGGTCTGGAGGGCCAAATGCAAAAGCAAGGTACCCCTACCATGGGCGGCATTATGATTATCTCGGGCATCGTGATCCCAACCTTGTTGATGGCCAAGCTAGACAATGTGTACGTAATCTTGCTGTTGGTGAGCACCGTGTGGTTAGGGTTGTTGGGTTTTGCTGATGATTACATCAAGGTATTTCGGAAGAACAAGAAAGGGCTCCACGGTAAGTTCAAAGTAGTGGGTCAGGTAAGCCTGGGGCTAATTGTAGGCTTGACGCTGTTCTACAACGACGATGTGGTTATTCGAGAGTACGACGATGAGCCCATTGTTGAAATGGTAGAGGGCGAAGAGGTAACTCGATTTGAGTACGAGGATAAGAAATCAACCACCACCACGGTTCCTTTCTTCAAGGAGAATCGGCTGGATTATGCCAAGCTCCTCCCTTTCGTTCCAGATGGTCTTACGGTAGTGATTTATGTATTGTGGGTCATTTTCGTGATTACGGCCATGAGCAATGGGGCCAACATCACGGACGGCATTGACGGCCTGGCGGCAGGTACCTCGGCCATCATCGGGCTTACCCTCGGCATTCTGGCCTACCTCAGCGGCAACGCCATTTTCGCCGACTACCTCAACATCATGATTATCCCCAACACCAGCGAGGTGGTGATTTTCGCCACCGCCTTTGTTGGTGCCTGCATAGGGTTCTTGTGGTACAACAGTTTCCCCGCCCAGGTATTCATGGGAGATACCGGAAGCTTGTCTATCGGAGGCGTGATTGCCGTGTTGGCTCTTATAGTGCGCAAAGAGCTGTTGATCCCCATCCTCTGTGGAATCTTCATCATTGAGAACCTCTCGGTGATCATCCAAGTAGGTTGGTTCAAATACACGAAAAAACGATACGGCGAAGGGCGGCGGATTTTCCGCATGGCTCCGCTGCATCATCATTATCAAAAGAAAGATATACCCGAAAGCAAAATCACCACACGCTTCTGGACGGTGGGCATCCTCCTCGCTATCCTGGCACTGGTAACCCTTAAACTACAATAAGACACAAGAACCAAGATTCAAGACACAAGACGATCCTCTTGATTCTTGGCTCTTGAATCTTGACTCTGAAAAAATGAAAGGCAGTATCGTCATATTGGGCGCCGGAGAAAGCGGCACGGGTGCAGCCCTCTTAGCAGAAGCTATGGGCTACAGCGTGTTTGTGTCCGACATGGGAAAACTGGGAGCCAACTACCATCAGGAGTTGGAGCAGGCGGGTATTGCCTTTGAGGAAGGTAGGCACACCGAGGACATGGTCTTTTCTGCTGATATAATTGTGAAGAGCCCCGGCATCCCAGATACCGCTCCCTTGATCGTTTCGGCCAGAGCCAAAGACATTCCTATTATCAGTGAGATTGAGTTTGCGGGCAAATTCATTCCCGAGGAAGCTAAGACGGTCCTGATCACGGGCACCAACGGTAAAACCACCACTACCATGCTCACCCACCACATTCTGGTGCAGGCGGGCAAAAAAGCTGCTCTCGGCGGCAATGTGGGAACGGCCCTATCGCGTTTGGTGCTAAAAGGAGGCTACGATGTTTACGTCATCGAGGTGAGTAGCTTCCAGCTAGACGGTATGTTCGACTTCCACGCCAACTACGCCACCGTTCTCAACGTGACCCCAGACCATCTGGACCGGTACGACTACCAGATGCAGCGGTACACGGACAGCAAGTTTCGGGTACTACAGAATATGGCCGAGGATGACCACTTTGTGTACTGTCTGGAAGCCCCGGTAGTGGCAGATGAAATCGAAAAGCGCCAGCCCAAGGCCCATTTGCATCCGGTGACGACGCAAGAGGATTTCTCTGCCGATGCCTACGTAAACGGGGAGACATTAGTAGTGAAAGCCGGACCGGACGAATGGTACTACCATACGGTGCAGATGACCTTACAAGGGCCACACAATGAGATTAACGCCATGGTGGCCGCCACCTTTGCCCGGCTATTGGGTGCGGACAAAGAAGACATTCGCCAAGGGCTGAATAATTTCAGTAATGCTCCCCACCGGATGGAACCCGTGGGCACCATCAAGGAGGTGGAATTCATCAACGACTCCAAGGGTACCAATGTGGATGCAGTGAAACAGTCACTGGCCAGCTTTCCGGGCAAGTCCATTGTGTGGGTGGCCGGCGGTATTGACAAAGGAAACGACTACAGCCAGCTGGAAAGCTTGGTTAGGGAGAAGGTCCGGGCCACGGTCTTGCTGGGCAAGGACAACGAGAAGCTTCGGGCTTTTTCAGAGGGCCTAGGCAAGCCTGTGAAGGAAACACAGGATGTGAACGAGTCGGTAAAGCTAAGCCTCGATTTCGCCCAACCGGGCGACGTGGTATTGCTTTCACCAGCGTGTTCCAGCTTTGATCTCTTCAACAACTTCGCCGAACGCGGAGACCTGTGGCGCATTGCAGTAATGCAATTGACGAATAATTCGATTGACGATTGACGAATGTAGAACGAAATACAGGGTTGGCTCACGGGGCTGGAATCGAACTTCCAACCTCCAACTTCCAGCCTCGAACATATGGATGAAGTAAATGTAAATATCGAGCAACCAAAGCCCACGCTGCTCCAACGCCTAAAGGCCTGGACAGACGAGCACATGCAGGGTGATCCCGTGATCTGGGGCATTGTGATTGCTTTGTCTATCCTGTCCATTCTAGTAGTGTACAGCGCCACGGGTACCCTAGCCTATAAGTATATGGGTGGCAATGTGGAGTACTACCTCTTCAAGCATACCTTACTGCTGGTGTTGTCGCTGGCCGCCATGTGGGTAGCCCATAAGATTGACTATCGGTACTACAGTCGCATCTCCAGGATTGGCTTATTAATAAGTGTGCCTTTGCTCTTTGTGACTTGGCAGTATGGAGAGACCATCAACAGCGCTAACCGCTGGCTTACCATCCCGATTATCAAACAAGGCTTCCAGCCTTCCGATTTGGCGAAACTCGCGCTGATCAGCAACCTGGCAGCCATGCTCAGTAAACGGCAGCACAACATTGGTGATCTCAAGGAATCACTGATTCCCATTCTGACTTGGTGCGGCATCATTTGTGGGCTCATCGCTATGACGGACGTAAGTACCGCCACCATGCTTTTCGCCACTTGTATGCTGCTCATGTTCATTGGTCGGGTGCCTACCAAATACTTAGCGATGCTCATTTTGGTGGGAGTACTAGCCGGAGGCATCGCCCTTAAGCTGGGCCAGCGGGGTGACACCGTAATGGCCCGGATCGAGCGGTTTGTAGACGGTGAGGTCGGTTTCCAGAGTGAGCAGAGCTACATCGCTATTGCTACCGGTGGCGTCATTGGCAAGGGGCCTGGCAACGGCACCCAGCGAAACATCCTGCCTCACCCGTACTCAGACTTTGTGTTTGCCATCATCGTGGAGGAGTACGGCCTGGTGGGCGGCGGCTTTGTGCTCATGCTGTATCTGCTGCTGCTCTACCGTGGAATGAAGGCTGCCGCTAATTCCGATCGGGCATTCGGGGGATTGCTCTCCGCCGGACTCAGCTTTATGCTGGTCATTCAGGCCTTGATCAACATGGGCGTCGCTGTCGGGCTTGGTCCCGTCACCGGACTTCCCCTACCGCTGGTCAGCATGGGAGGAACCAGTTTGCTCTTCACTGGCATCGCGATGGGAATCATCCTGTCCGTCAGCCGAGGAGAGATCGACGAAGACATTAATACCATGAGTGGAAATCCGAGGAATCTCGCTGGGTAGCAGCTCAAAGAATTCAGAAAACAGAATACAGGAGACAGAAGAAAAAATGTTCGACGAGGAGAATCCAGGAGGGCAATACGGCAATAAGCCAGCGGGTAGCTTTCAAGACCTAAAGGTCTGGCAGAAGGCGCACCAACTGGTACTGGCTGTTTACCGTCTTTCTAAAAATTTTCCGAAGGATGAAATGTATGGCTTGACGTCGCAATTACGAAGAGCCACCGTATCTATCGTGGCTAACATTGCTGAGGGCTTCAAAAAATACGGCAAAGCCGATAAAGTACGCTTTATGAACATCAGCCAAGGCTCGCTTGAGGAAGTTCGGTATTACTTCATTCTCACGAATGATTTAGGCTATGGTAATACGCAACAGGAGATGAGCTTGCTCGAAGAAGTGAGCCGGATGTTACAAGCCTACATCAAACGAATCAAAGAAAGTCAATGAAAAAAATTGAGTTCATATCGACCTCTACACTTCTGTTTTCTGGCCCAAAGGGCTGCCGAAGGCATTTTCTGTATTCTGACTTCTAACAAAAATGGCAACAGACCAAAAACCATATAGCCCCCCAAGTCGTCCGCTAAAATTTATGATTTCTGGCGGCGGAACCGGCGGTCACGTGTACCCGGCCATTGCGATTGCCAATGCACTGCGGGAGCAGCATCCTGACTGTGAGATCATTTTTGTGGGGGCCCTTGGGAAGATGGAGATGGAAAAGGTGCCGCAGGCGGGGTATGAGATTATTGGGCTCAACATCACGGGCATTCAGCGGAAGCTAACCCTGCGGAACCTGATGTGGCCTTACAAGCTACTGGCGAGTCTGTTTCGGGCAGAGAAGGTGCTGAAGCAGTTCAACCCAGACGTGGTGATTGGGGTGGGGGGCTATGCTAGCGGACCGTTGTTGTATGCCGCCACGCGGCAGAAGCGGCCTACCTTGATTGAGGAGCAGAATAGCTACGCGGGGCTAACCAACAAGTGGCTGGCACCTCGGGTGGACAAAATATGTGTGGCCTACGACGGGCTGGAAACCTTCTTCCCGAAGGAAAAGCTAGTCTTCACGGGCAATCCGGTACGGCAAGACATTGTACAGGCTGAAGAAAAGCGGGACGAGGCTTTGGCACATTTCGGCTTTACGGCCGATAAAAAGACGGTACTCATCATTGGCGGTAGTCTGGGAGCACGCACGCTGAACGAAGCCATGGTGGCGGGGCTGCCCAAGCTGATCGAACAGGATGTGCAGGTGATCTGGCAATCGGGACGCTTCTACTTTGAGGAGATGAAAACCCGCACTGAAGGGCTCGACCTGTCGCAGGTTCGGTTGGTGGAGTTTCTGCGAGAGATGGACCTGGCCTATGCTGCGGCAGATGTAGTCATCAGTCGGGCGGGTGCGCTTTCGGTTAGTGAAATCGCCATCGTACAGAAACCCTGCATTCTGGTGCCTTCACCTAACGTGGCCGAAGACCACCAAACCAAAAACGCCCGTGCCTTAGTGAGCAAGGATGCGGCGCTACTAGTGAAGGACGTGGAAGCGAAAGAGGTACTTATAGACGGTGCCCTGATGCTCTTGGACAACGAAGAAAAACAAGCGCTACTGCGCAAAAACATAGCGCCGTTGGGAAAACCCCATGCGGCCGAAACCATTGCAAACGAAGTATTGAGTCTGATCAAACGGTGAAATTCGAGCACCTACATAACGTCTACTTCCTCGGTATCGGGGGCATCGGGATGAGTGCACTGGCCCGCTGGTTCAACCAGAACGGTTTCCAGGTGGCAGGGTATGACCGTACCCAAACGGCACTGACCCAGCGGCTGGAGAGCGAAGGCATCGCGGTGCATTATACCGACGATCCAGGGCTGATTTCGGAGGCCGTTAAGGCCGACCGGGAACGCTCGCTGGTGGTGTATACCCCCGCCATTCCGAAGGACCACCAGGAGTGGGCTTGGCTCCGGGAGCAGGATTACACCATTCAAAAGCGGGCGCAGGTATTGGGCTTGATTTCGCAGGGCTTCTTCACCGTAGCCATTGCGGGTACGCACGGCAAAACCACTACCAGTAGTATGGTGGCGCATTTGTTGCGAGCCTGCGGACGCGACGTAGCGGGTTTTCTGGGCGGCATTACCGTCAACTACGACAGCAACCTGCTGCTCAACGAGACCTCCGATGCCATTGTGGTAGCCGAAGCCGACGAGTTTGACCGCAGTTTCCTTCACTTGCAGCCTAACCTGGCCGTAGTAACGGCCTGCGATGCCGACCACCTGGACATTTATGGCGAGGCTTCTGCTATGCATGAAAGCTTCCGGGAATTTGTGCAGCAAGTGGACGAGCAGGGTCGCGTATTTCTGCAAACACGAACTATTTCAACGCTCTTTCCAGAAGGGAAGGATGGAGCCGTGGCCGAGCCATACGGCATTGACTCGGGTGACTTACGGGCTGAAAAAGTAATGCCGGTGGGCGATCAGTTCACGTTCGAGTTGGTCCGGGCCGGTGAAAGCCAGGGTACATTCACCCTCCCCATGCCCGGCTTCCACAACGTAGAGAATGCTGTGGCTGCTCTCGGTATTGGCCTAGAATTGGGCCTTACGGCTGACGCGTTGCGGGAGGCTTTGGCGAGCTATCGCGGGGTGAAGCGCCGGTTCGAGTACGTGGTACGCACGGAGAGTCAGATCTATATCGATGACTATGCGCACCACCCCACGGAAATCGAGGCGCTGTTGAAAAGTGTGCGGGCGCTATATCCCGATCAGCCCATCACGGCAGTCTTTCAGCCACACCTGTATACCCGCACACGGGACTTTGCAGAGGGCTTTTCGGCTAGCTTGAGCTTAGCAGACGAGGTATTGCTGTTGCCCATCTACCCCGCCCGAGAATTGCCCATCGAGGGAGTAGAATCGGAGATGTTGTTGCCCGCCATAACGACCGAAAAACGGCTGGTACAGAAAAAGGATGTCTTGGTAGCCTTGGCTGAAAAACCACGTCCTGTGCTCCTCTCGGTCGGTGCAGGCGATATCGACCGTTTGGTTCAACCTATTAAAACGCAGCTAGAAGGATGAAGTGGAAGACGATAAATAACGGACTGCGAAAGACCATACTGTGGAGCATTGGCGGACTGCTACTGTTCACCAGCATTGGGTTTGTAGAAACCCGCCAACAATCGGTGCAGATCAACAAGATTGATATCCGCATCCACGATCAGTTTGAGCACTTCTTCCTCGACGAGAAGGACATCCTCTTGCTGATGACCGACGGTGGTATGGAACCCGTGATGGGGGCCATGTACCAGGATACGGATTGGAAACTTCTGGAAGAGCGCGTAGAGACCCACAAGTTCATCCGCTATGCAGAGGTGAGCAAGGACCTACAGGGCAACCTGCGGGTAGATGCCTGGCAGGCGCAGCCCATCGCACGCATTGTGCGGCCCGACGGTGTGGATGCTTACATCTCGGCGGAGGGGATCATCCTTCCGGTGCTTGATCGGTATACCGCGCGCACTGTCCTCATCAGTGGCGGATTGGCAGCGGAGCTGATGAAGGAGGATATGAGTAAGGATCATTTCCCAGAGTTGCTGGAGCTGCTCCAGTATCTGGATGAAAATGAGTTCTGGCGGGCTCAAATAGCTCAGATGAGCATCGACCAAAATCAGGACATCACGATGTATCCGCAGGTAAGCAAGCAACTCATTGAGTTTGGGCAACCTACAGACATCGAAACCAAATTGAACAAGCTAAAAATCTTTTACCAAAGGATTCTCCCGGTCAAAGGCTGGAACGCCTACAGCCGGGTCAATCTCAAATATCAGGATCAAATCATTTGTGAATAAATAACGCGAGCAGGCATGGAAAACGACAAAATTGTAGTAGGACTCGACATTGGGACTACAAAAATTTGCGCCATCGTAGGACGCAAAAATGCATACGGGAAGCTAGAAGTTTTGGGTATGGGTAAGGCCGTTTCTGACGGCGTGGTGCGGGGCATTGTGTCCAACATCGACAAAACCATCCAGGGCATTGAGCGGGCTATTCAGGAGGCCGAAGAGCAGTCAGGCATCAACATTCGCGTGGTAAATGTGGGTATTGCCGGACAGCACATTAAGTCCTTTATGCAACCGGGGTCTTACACCCGTCAGTCGCAGGACGACGACGAGATCACCGTAGAGGACGTGACCCGCATGACGCAGGACATGTACCGCATGGTGACTCCTCCCGGCACCGAGATCATCCACGTGATGCCTCAGGACTACACCGTAGATTACGAGGACGGTATCAAAGATCCCGTGGGCATGAGTGGGGTGAAAATGGAAGCGGACTTCCACATCATTACCGCACAAACCAATGCCATCAACAATCTGAATAAATGTGTTCGCCGGGGTGGCTTGGACAGCGAGCAGCTGGTGCTCGAACCCTTGGCAAGTAGCCTGGCGGTATTATCTGATGAAGAGAAAGAAGCAGGCGTTTGCCTCGTGGACATCGGGGGGGGTACCACCGATATCGCCATCTTCTACGACGGCATCATCCGTCATACGGCCGTGATTCCTTTTGGGGGTAACATCATCACCGAGGACATCAAGCACGGCTGCATGGTGATGCAGCACCAGGCGGAGTTGCTCAAAACTAAATTTGGCAAGGCCATCTCTGAGGAGGCCAATCCCAACGAGATTGTGAGTATTCCCGGCCTGCGCAACCGTCCGCCCAAGGAGGTATCGGTGAAGAACCTGGCTCACATTATTGAGGCGCGGATGCAGGAGATCATTGAGATGGTGCACACCGAGATTCTAGCCAGTGGCTACAGCGACCGCCTGGCAGGTGGTATCGTGGTAACCGGCGGGGGCTCCCAGCTGAGTGGTGTGAAGCAACTCATGGAGTACATGACCGGACTGGATGTACGCTTGGGTCACCCCAACGAGCACCTGGGCAAGGGCAAGATCGAGGTAGTGAAGAGCCCCATGTATGCCACGGCCATCGGCCTGGTACTCACCGGGTTCCGTGCTCTTGACGATCGCGAGATGCGCTACCAAGAAAAGGTAGGCTCCTTCAGCAGCAACCGCCGTAAGGAGCGCGAGCGCGGTTCCGGTACTGACTTCTTCCGCAACATCCTCAACAAGACCAAGAGCTTGCTAGTGGACGACCTTGAGGATAAGGATTACTAGGATTGACGAATGACAATTGACGAATGCCGATTGGGATAACGAAGAGAAATGGCAACGGGAGATGAGAGGACACAGCAGTTACAGAACCGCATGAAGCGGTTTGTGCTGGATACCGTCCACTTTTGTGAAGGTCTCCCTAACACGTATGCCTGTAAAACTTTCAGCAACCAATTGATTCGTTCTAGCAGTTCGGTGAGTGCAAACTACCGGGCTGCTTGTAGAGCCAAAAGCGATCCCGATTTCATCAACAAGATGAAAATCGTGGAGGAGGAAGCCGATGAATCTATTCATTGGTTCGAACTATTGATGGAACTACATGGTGTAGACCGAGAAAAGGCAGCAATGCTTGCTCGCGAAGCCGCCGAATTCCTGGCTATCACAGTAGCCTCCATTAAAACGGTAAGAACACGAATGAATAGGAAATAGCACCTCTAAAATCGTCAATTGGCAATTGTCATTCGTCAATGAATACTTCGGTATAGGTGAGCATAGAAGCAATACCAGACAGCATTAATTAACTATTATTTAGACATACAGGCATAATGAATTTTGAATTTGATCTTCCCAAACACCACCAGTCGATCATCAAGGTGATCGGTGTCGGTGGGGGCGGTAGCAATGCCGTCAATCACATGTTTAACCAGGGCATCAAGGACGTAGAGTTTGTGGTGTGCAACACTGATGCCCAGGCCCTCCACACCAGCCCGGTGCCCCAGCGGCTGC
>DMST01000014.1:0-27315 GCA_003454975.1 Cytophagales bacterium
GTAGCTCCTCTATGGAGCGTTGAATACCTAGCTCACGGAGGTAGCGGCGTGCGGTACGTACATTCTCCACCAGATACATATCCAGCTGCTCAATGAGTTCCCGCACCTGATTGCCCATCACGCCGTCAGCCGTGCCAGGGCCCAATACATTAGGAATAAGGAATAGAGTCCCCTTGTTGGATTCAGACATGGCTTATCGGGCAAAATCTGAAATGAGCTGGTAGGTTTCCTCCGGCTTTTCCGCATGCACCCAGTGGCCAGCATTCAATGATTCAATCTGGGCTAGTGGAAATAACTGTTTTATTTGAGGGTAATCGGCTTCCTGTATATAGGTGCTATTAAAACCCCGTACGAATAGACTAGGTTTATTGACAGGCTCGCCATCTATTTTTACCCCAATCGTCTCAATTTCCCGCTTGATCACCGGTAGGTTTATTTTCCAGGCGAACTGCTTTTCGCTGTTTCGGGTAAGATTTTTTAACAGGAATTGCCGGACACCCATTTCTTTAATGGAAAGGGCCAGCTGTTTGTCAGCTTCCCCTCGGGATTTCAAGTTGGGTAGGTCAATGCCAGTTAGTCCTTCTAGGATAGTAGTATGGTGAACGGGGTATTGGCGAGGCGCAATGTCTACCACCACCATTTTTTGAAAGCGATCTGGGTTGTCTACCGCAAATTGCATTACCACTTTTCCCCCCATGCTATGTCCCACCAGAATCGGATTCTCCAGCGCATGATCCTCCAAGTATTCCTCCAGATCGGCCGCCATGGCAGGGTAGCTAAACTCCTCGCTGTGAGGAGACAGGCCATGGTTTCGTTGATCGACGAGATGCACTTCAAAGTCTTCGGCAAAACGCTTGCCTAAGGTTAACCAGTTGTCCGCAGAACCAAAAACCCCGTGAAGGATGACCAAGGGTTGGCCAGAGCCATGTACTCGTGAAAAAAGTTTCATCTATTGCAGTTGCAGTAAGTAACGTTGAATGGCATTCTCCAGCCCCAGGTAAAGAGCATCGCAAATGAGGGCATGACCGATTGATACTTCATCCAATTGGGGAAGTTGCTCCTTGAGGAACTTGAGGTTGTCTAGTTCCAGGTCATGGCCGGCGTTGATTTCGAGGCCTAATTCCACTGCCTTTTGGGTGGCCTTCACATAGGGTGCCACGGCAGCCTTTTTGTCCGTGAGGTATCCAGCAGCGTAGGGTTCGGTATATAGCTCAATCCGGTCGGTGCCCACATGGGCTGCTCCTTCAATGTTCGTGAGATCAGTATCCACAAAAATGGACGTACGGACCCCCCACTCTTTCAATTGACCCAAGACGTCAGAGAGCTGATCAGCGTTTTTTACGGTATCCCAGCCTGCATTGCTGGTGAGTACGTCTGGCGGATCGGGTACCAAAGTGGCTTGGGCAGGACGAACCTGTTCAATAATGCCCATATAGCGGTCGTCGGGGTACCCTTCTATGTTGAATTCTGTAGTTACCACATCCTTCAAGGCCACCACATCGTCGTATCGAATATGTCGCTCGTCGGGCCGTGGATGCACGGTAATCCCCTGAGCCCCAAACCGCTCACAATCCAGGGCTGCCTGTACTACATCGGGGTTGTTACCACCCCTTGCATTCCGCAGGGTGGCAAACTTGTTGATATTTACGCTGAGGCGCGTCATGTAAATCCTTCTTCCTTTCTAACTTTACCGCAAAAGTAACACGATTTATCACCAAACCGTTTCGTGAGATGAGCCTTAAAGATAAAGTAGGAGAAGCTATGAAAACGGCCATGAAGGCCAAAGATAAAGAAGGACTAGCCGCCATACGGGCTATTAAATCTGCCATCCTACTGGCTGAAACCGAAGGGGGTGCTAAGGGCGAAATAGATGAAGCTACTGAACTAAAGCTGCTTCAAAAGCTGGTAAAGCAACGTCGTGAATCGGCAGAAATTTATAGCAAAGAGAATCGCCAGGACTTGGCAGATGTAGAATTGAACCAGGCCAAGGTCATTGAACAATTCTTGCCCAAGCAATTGGATGATGAAGAGCTCAAGGTTGTTTTGGAAAAAATCATTGCTGAAGTAGGAGCCACCTCCAAAAAAGATATGGGCAAAATAATGGGCGCTGCTTCAAAACAGTTGGCCGGTCAAGCCGATGGCAAGCGCATCTCAGCTATGGTAGGTACTTTGTTGAGCTAATCCATTCGTTTGGCTACTCTCGACATTATTCTACTTATTCCACTTGCCTTTGGGTTTTACCGAGGCTACAAAAAAGGCTTCCTGATGGAAGTCGTGGCTCTGCTATCTCTTGTATTGGGAATCATTGGTGGTTTCCGGCTCATGCATTTAGGCATGGCTTGGCTAGAAGGGCGTTTGGGAGAATTTCAATCCCTGGCCCCCTTTGTAGCTTTTATCGGTATTTTTATCCTCATTGTGGTTCTGGTCAACTTATTAGGCCGAGCCCTCAAATCCGTGCTGGATCTTACATTACTGGGTAGTCTCGACAAATTTGTGGGTGCTTTGATGGGCTTGCTCAAATGGGCTTTTGGGGTCAGCATTGTCCTTTGGTTACTTGAGCTAGCTGATATAATAATTCCTCAAGAAATTCGAGACGAAAGCCTGCTATTCCCTTACTTGGTAAGTTTCGCTCCCTGGGTTGTAGAAATGGCGAGTGTATTGTTGCCTTTTGCCCAAGACCTGATAGATCAAATCAAAAGCCTGTTTCCAGGTGTAGCTCCCGTTGATCCTGCTACTTGATAATTTTGACTCATTTACCTTCAATCTGGTTGACTATTTCGAGCAATTGGAGGTGGAGTGTAAGGTAGTTCGGAATGATGCCCCTCTGGAAACCATCCAGAAGATCCCCTTTCGGGCCATTTGCTTATCACCGGGACCAGAAACACCAACCAAGGCGGGCATCATGCCCAAGTTGATTGAAGAATTCCATGACAAGGTACCTATGCTGGGTATTTGCTTGGGGCATCAGGCTTTGGGAATGTATTTTGGAGCTAAGCTAACAAAAGCAGCGAGGCCTATGCACGGTAAGGTTTCGCAGATCCGAACTATCCCGGGAAACCTTCTGTTTCAGGGATTGCCAAAGCAAGTAGAGGTTGTTCGCTATCATAGCTTAATTCTAAGTGACCTCCCCGAGTCTCTTTTGGCAACCGCCCGTACGGAATCCGGAGAAATCATGGCATTTCGGCACCACCGTTTACCTTTGCACGGGCTACAGTTCCACCCAGAAGCTTGGTTGACCCAGTTTGGACTACACATGCTTACCAACTGGGTGAAATTGTATGATTTGGCAGGATAGTTTGATCACCTTGTATTTATAGGGTGGTTCCCGTACGTTTATCGAAAGTAAGTAGCATTCTTATGACTATTACCGTAAAAGAAAAAGGAGATTTTAAATATATAGACGAAGGCCAAGGTGAAGTACTTTTACTTCTACACGGTCTTTTTGGTGCGTTAAGCAATTGGGAATCAGTGGTTTCTAAGTTCTCGGCAAATTACCGGGTTATGATTCCAATGCTCCCCATTTATGATATGCCCATCAAGCAGGCGGGTTTAGAGGGGCTTGTGGCTTTCCTAGAGAAGTTTGTGGATGAATTGAACCTCAATGAATTTATCGTCATGGGTAATTCACTGGGTGGCCATATTGGACTAATCTATACTTTAGCCCACCAAGAAAAAGTGCGAGGAATGATCCTTACGGGTAGTTCTGGCCTTTTTGAAAACTCTATGGGAGGTAGCTTTCCTCGCCGTGGCAGTTATGAATATATTAAGGAGCGGGTAGAATATACCTTCTACGATCCTAAGGTAGCTACTAAAGAGTACGTTGAGGAAGTTTTTGCCACTACCAAGAATATTCCTAAGTGTATGCGCATCGTGGCAATCGCTAAATCTGCCCAGCGCAACAACATGGCAGAAGAAATTCCTAACATCACCGTACCTACGCTGCTGATTTGGGGTCTTAATGATACCATCACCCCTCCGATGGTTGGTCATGAGTTTAATAGACTAATGCCTAATTCGGAGTTACGGTTTATTGATAAGTGTTGCCATGCCCCTATGATGGAGCATCCGGACACTTTCAATGAATTGTTAGAAGAATGGCTAGACAAAACCTTTCAAAATAAACAAGAGGCTGCATGATTGCCGAAGAACTGATCAATACCATGATTCCACCATTAAAGCTTTCAGATGATTCTGGAAAAGCTTTGGTATGGATGGAAGAGCTGCGGCTACACCAGTTGCCAGTGGTAGAGGGTGGTCAGTTCATTGGTATGCTCGAGGAAGATTCGCTTTTCGAGAATGAAGAAGCCGAAAACCCAGTTCGGGAATTTGCTCTCAGCGCTCAGGATGCCAGCATACACTATTCCCAACATTTTTTAGATGTGATTCGGGTGGCTTGCGCCTTAGAGGTAGGCTTGGTAGCCATCGAAGACGAAGAGGGCAAATACCTAGGGGTGGTAACCTTGGAGGATACCGTTCAGGCGTTTGCAAAAACCACCTCCGTAGATAGCCCTGGAGGCATTTTAGTGCTTAAAATGCTCCAAACCGATTACTCGTTGGCAGAAATCAGCCGTTTGATAGAGGCTGAGAACGTTAAAATTCTCAGCTTAAATCTGGCCAGCGACCCTGACGATTCAGCCAAAATTCGGGTTACAATCAAGGTGAATCAGGCAGACCTTACTCGAATCATTGCTACTTTGGAGCGGTTCGGTTATTCCATCGTAGCTCAATTCCACGAACCCGACAATGATAATTACCAGAAGGAGCGCCTAGACGCACTCATGAAATATCTGGATATCTAACCCCTTATTTTCATGCGCATAGGTGTTCATGGCCGTCCCCTGGATGATAAGACCATCGAGTACGTGCAGCAGATTCAAGCCTTGCTGACCAAATACGGCGCTGAGGTGTTCTACACCCAAGAATTCGATCGTGAGTTGCAGGCTGTCCATACCCCTTCGGGTGAGAATCCATTGATTTCGCTGCAAGAAGGAGTGGCCCCCCACAGCCTGGATTTTATGCTAAGTTTGGGTGGCGATGGTACCTTTTTGGATACAGTAGCTTATGTAGGTCCTGCCGAAACGCCCATATTGGGGATCAACCTGGGGCGCTTGGGCTTCCTTGCCACTATTTCTAAGGACACTATTGATAAGGCACTCAGCGATTTGGCTACAGGTGCGTATACCTTGGACCATAGGTCGCTTATAAGGTTGGATTCCGATAACGGCTTATTTGGGGATCATAATTATGGTTTGAATGAGGTTGCGATCTTAAAGCAGGATACCTCTTCCATGATTGTGGTGCACACCTACATCAATGGTGAATACCTCAATAGCTATTGGGCAGACGGACTAATTGTGGCTACACCTACGGGTTCTACCGGGTATTCATTAAGCTGTGGCGGACCCGTGATTCTGCCTCGGTCAGAGAACTTTGTAGTAACTCCGGTAAGCCCTCACAACCTCAATGTACGTCCCATGGTCGTATCAGATGATAGTGTGATAAGTTTTGAAATAGAAGGGCGGAGTCGTAATTTTCTTGTAGCGATGGATTCTCGCTCGCAATTGGCCGATCCTAAAGTGCAGCTTGCAGTCCGAAAGGAGTCTTTTGGAGCTAATTTGGTAAAACTGAATGGCTACAACTTTCTAGACACTTTGCGACAAAAGCTGAATTGGGGTTTGGATATGCGCAATTAGGGTTTTAAATACCCGTTGCTTTTATATATTTTTGTTACTTAAACAGAATAGGTGTAAATCCTTTCAAATCAGCGGGAAATGAAACGAGCTGTACTCTTCATATTCACCCTACTTACATTAACCCTAGTTGTTGAGGATGCTTACGGACAGACCCGTAGGGATGCACGGCAAAGGGAGCGTCAGATTAGAAGAAATCTCCGTAATCAGGCAAATTTTTCCGGTAACAGATCTTTTGCTTTACCTCCAAGTCAAAGACGGATCGGTGTAGGGGTGGCCTTAAATTCTTTTAATTATTTCGGAGACTTATCTCCTACATCCAATTTTTATTCCACGGACATAAGTTTCACCAGGCCCGGGTTTGGTGCTTTGGTTAATTACCGTGCGTTTAGCAATCGTATCGATACTGACTTTGCCTTTAATTGGGGAACCTTACGTGGAGATGATTTCAGTAGTTCTGACCCGGATGATGAAGGTGCACGGTACAATCACATAAGAAACATGTCCTTCCGAAATCAGATATATGAATTTTCGGTGGGCGCTAAGGTGTTTCTTTTTGAAGACGGTGATGGTGGTACGCTCCAACGCAGACTCCTTAACCCCTATGTACATCTCGGTGGTGCTATTTTTTATCACAACCCTCAGGCTCAGGTTCCTGAGTTTGATATGATAAACAATTACAATGCGGCGGCGGGTGTATTTTCCCGAGTGGCAATCACCGAAGAAACTCATGGTGCTAACCCTGGAGATTGGGTTTCATTACGTCCCCTGAGAACGGAAGGTCAAGGAATTGTTGCTGGCAGAAACCCCTACAGCCTTATTCAAGGCGCATTAGTAGGCGGTATGGGTGTCCGTTACCGACTATTGGAGTATGTTGATCTGTCCTTTGATATCAATATTCGTTACCTGTTCACAGACTACATTGACGATGTGAGCACCACGTATGTTGATCTTGGATTGTTAGAAAGCGACTTGGCACGGGTGATGTCGGACCGGAGTTTGGAAAACCTCGAGGAATTCGGAGGTACCCTTTCGGATGAATACATCAGAGGTCTTTATCCAGAGAAATTTCAAGAGTATGTGTCAGAGGGGAACGGAGAAACCTATGCAATACTTCCAGGAAGAGGGCGTTCTTCAGACCTAAACCAAAGAGGGAATCCTTCAAACGACATTTACTATATTGCTTCGTTTAAGTTGGTATATATCCTCGGCGGAAGCCTGAAAACGAGTAATCAATTCCGATAATCGTGGAAACGATCAAGCAAAAATCTTCAGGCAAGTGGAAATACTTGCCTTTTTTTATCCTTAGTATTTTCGCATCCCCACTTTGTACAGGGCAGATTCATGAAATCGGCCTCAGTGGTGGAGCTTTAAATTATTCCGGTGATCTTTCTAGGGTATACAACCCATTGGAATTCCAGCCTGCAGGTCAGGCCTTCTACCGATACAATAAGAGTAAGTCGACTAGTTTTCGGGCTGGAATTACCTACGGTTTGGTGGCTGGCTCAGATGCCCAACCTTGGGATGTATTGGGATTGAACAGAGACCAAGCCTTCCGGAGAGAACTTTTAGAGATTCAGGGCTTGGTTGAATACCATTTTTTAGATTACAAAGATCCCAAAAGTTTGGTGCGTTGGTCTCCCTATTTCTTTACCGGTGTGGGGGCTTCTTACCTGTTTGGTCCCACGGTGGGTGTAGACGGTACGGAATATTCTCCCTTTCAGCCCAATATCCCCTTGGGAATGGGATTCAAGTGGCAAATCGCGCCTCGCCTGAGCATCAACATTGACCTAGGGGCAAGAATCACTTTCACTGATTATTTGGATAATGTTTCTGGACAACCGGTCACGGATAAAGATTTTCAGTTTGGACAGTGGAATATCAACGACTACTATTATTACACTGGTTTTTCTTTCTGCTACACCTTTTACACTATACAGTGTCCGTACGAGTACGATTAACGGTACTCCAATCCTCACCTTTCAGCCCTTAGTTTAAGGGCTTTTTTAGTACCTTGCGCCTTGATTTTCAGGGCACCATGGGTTTGAAAGAACAAGTAGATTCCGAAAATATTCCTAGACACATTGCCGTGATCATGGATGGGAATGGTCGTTGGGCCAAATCCCGCGGTGCTAGGCGTATATTTGGCCATCAAAATGCAATTAAGGCAGTTCGGGAGATCTCTGAAGGTGGTGCAGAACTAGGTGTCCAGTATCTTACACTCTATGCATTTTCTACCGAGAATTGGGCAAGGCCAAAAGCCGAAGTAAATGGGCTTATGCAGTTGCTTGTGGCTACTATTCGTAGCGAACTAGATACCCTGACCAAAAACAATATTAGGCTGCATACCATTGGTGATACCTCGGGTCTTCCATCCAATTGCCAGCGTGAGTTGTCTGAAGCTATAGCGATTACCCAGGAAATGCCGGGTATGGTGCTTACCCTTGCACTAAATTACAGTGGTAGAGCAGAGATCCTGGAAGCCTCTAGGGCTCTCGCCAGAAATGTTGCCGATGGAAGTCTGTCTCCTGAAGACATCACTTCCGACCTGTTTGAACAACAATTACAAACAAGGGGTATTCCTGACCCTGAATTGTTGATTCGCACAAGTGGCGAGATGAGAGTGAGTAATTACTTACTTTGGCAAATCGCTTATACAGAGTTGTTTTTTACGGAGGTGCTTTGGCCTGACTTTAGAAAAGAACATCTACTAGAGGCCATCAGAAGTTACCAAAATCGAGAACGGCGTTTTGGGAAAATCAGCGAACAGTTGAAATCGTAAAGATTATCATGAGAAAAGTAATTGGGTTGATTTTGTTGATGGGTGTGGGAGTAAATTCACTGCACGCCCAAATTCGGAATTACAATATCCCTTCCCGTACCCCAAGTCCTAGTGAGCCTTCCATCAATTATGAGCAGCCTCAGGAGTATGAGATTGCAGAGATAAATGTAAGTGGGGCGCAATACCTTGATAAAAACGCATTAATCTCTCTCTCTGGCCTACAGGTAGGAGATAAGGTGTTAGTTCCCGGTCCAGATATCACCAAGGCGATTGAAAATCTTTGGTCTCAAGGGTTGCTGGAGGATGTTAGAATTTATGCCACCAAAATTGAACTGGGTAAGATTTACCTAAACATTGAGCTCAAGGAATTACCACGGCTCACCCGGTATGTATTCGACGGCATCTCACAGTCTCGGGAGAAGGAAATCGATGATGAAATCGAGCTTTTACGAGGACGCATTATTACAGATGCCCTAGTGAAGAACACCCGTTTGCTTGTAGAAAATTATTTTACTGAGAAGGGCTTCCGGAATGTTGCGGTGAATATTATTCAAGAAGGAGATTCCCTGATTACGAACGGAAAGCAACTGCGAATCCAGATTGATAAAGGAGATAAAGTATACATTGACCGGATCAACTTGGTTGGGAATGAAGCTTTTTCAGACACTCGACTCAAGTTCAAAATTAAAAAGACTAAGGAGCAGGTCCGCTTCAACGTTTTTGAAGACCTCTTTGGCCGTTTGGTTCGCTGGAACTGGGCGGATTTAAAATATTTCGATTCGGACAGTAGTCGTTTCTCTGTAGAAGATATGCTGGCTTGGGGAGGGTACCATGTTAAGCTCAACTTCTTCAACGGTTCCAAGCTAATTCAGACTCAATATGATGAGGATGTTCAATCCATCATCAGTTTTTACAATAGCAAGGGATATCGTGATGCAGAAATCGTGGCAGATTCCATCTATGATGTTGAAAATAACCGAATCAATATTGACCTGAACATCGATGAAGGGCCCAAATACTACATTCGAAACATCCTTTGGTCGGGTAACTTCCTGTACACCGACGAGCAACTAGGAGGACTGTTAGGCATAGAAAAGGGAGAGGTGTATAACAAAGATCGTATAGATCAGCGCCTACAGTTTGACCCACAGGAGCGAGATATCAGTGCCCTGTATCTGGACGACGGATATTTGTTTTTCAATGTACAGCCGGTAGAAGTGGGAATCTATGGAGATTCCATTGATATCGAAATGCAGATTTATGAAGGACAGCAGGCTACTATCAATCGGGTAATGATTGCGGGTAATGACCGGACAAAAGATCACGTGATCTTGCGAGAAATCCGGACCCTTCCAGGCCAGAAGTTTAGCCGGGCAAACTTGATCCGGACTCAACGAGAGCTCTCTAACCTCGGTTATTTTGATCCTGAACAAATGGGTATTGTGCCCATTCCTAACCAGGCAGACGGGACCGTGGATATTCAATATAGCTTGGTAGAGCGGCCCAATGACCAGATTGAGTTGTCAGGCGGTTGGGGTGGTTTTGCTGGTTTTGTTGGTACCGTAGGTTTGGTATTCAACAACTTCAGCACTAAAAATATCTTCCGGCCCAGTAAGTGGGATCCGCTACCAGTAGGTGATGGGCAGAAGTTTGCCATTAGAGCACAGGCCAACGGGCGACAATACCAAAACTATTCGGTCACATTTGCGGAGCCTTGGCTGGGTGGACGACGTCCCAATTCTTTGTCGGTTAGCATTTCGCATTCCAACATTCGGTCCATTGCCTTCCCTGATCCTGATTCTGTTTTGGGTTCGTTTGGTGTGACCGGAATTACGCTAGGGTTAGGTCGCCGTGCCCGCTGGCCCGATGACTTCTTCTTGATTAACAACTCTCTGTCTTATCAGATCTATTCGGTGAGCGGTCAATCTACCTTTGCCGGTCAGTCTTTAGGTTTCACGGATGGGCAGGCGAATAGCTTTACGTTCAACCAGACCATTAGTCGGAACAGTATCGATAACCCTATGTTCCCTCGGTCAGGATCAAACGTGACCCTTTCGGCTTCCTTTACGCCTCCCTATTCTCTATTCCGTGAACCGTTTAAGGAAGGTACGCCAGCTGCTGAGCAGTTTAGATGGGTAGAGTATCACAAGTGGATGTTGGATATATGGCATTACCAGGAGCTGGCAGATAAACTGGTTTTGAATGCCAGAGCTCACTTAGGGTTCTTAGGTCGTTATAGCCCCAATGGTGTAATTGGACCCTTTGAACGCTTCCAGCTTGGTGGAGATGGAATTACGGGTAACAACTTTGCAGTAGGTCAGGATAATATCGGTCTCCGTGGGTACGGAAACAACCGACTAACTCCACCTTTCAACGATCCTAATAGCACTGAGGATATTAATGGAGGTATTGCCTTTACCAAGTATGTAATGGAATTGCGATACGGGATTTCATTGAATCAGGCTGCCACTATTTATGCCCTGGCTTTTTTAGAGGCGGGGAACAATTTTAGCAATTATGATGAGTATAGCCCGTTTAGATTATATAAATCTGCTGGGTTAGGAGCTAGGATTTTCATGCCAGCCTTTGGTCTGCTAGGAATTGACTGGGGGTATGGTTTTGATACAATTCCGGGTGAAACGGGCCCGAGTGGATCTCAATTCCATTTTTCGATCGGACAACCTCTTCGCTAGTATGAACAAGTTTGCAATTCTCTTTACACTGGGCTGCTTGGTAGGCTCGATGGCCCTTGGCCAAAAGTTTGGGTATGTCGATACTCAGTATATCCTTTCCCAAATGCCTGAGTATAAAGAGGCGCAACAACGGATCGATGAACTTTCTGCTGCCTGGATGGATGAAATTCAGGAAAAATATCAAGAAGTAGAGCGGTTGTATACCGAGCTTCAGGCTGAAAAAGTACTCTTAACCAAGGATATGTTTGATGAGCGCTATGCCGAAATTCAGTCTATGGAGGATGAGCTCAAAGAATATCAAAACCAAGTGTTTGGGTTTGAAGGGCAATTTTTCCTTAAAAAGAAAGAACTCATTAAGCCGGTACAAGACAAGGTTTTTGAGGCCGTAGAAAAAGTGGCAAAGAGTTTGCGTTTAGCTATCATATTCGATAAGTCTTCTGATCTGGTTATGATTTATACCGATCCCATCCACGATTACACAGAGTATGTTTTGGAAGAATTGGGTTTGAAGGATGAGAATGACTTGATAAACGACTAAATTTGCGCAGCAAAATTTGAATCCAATGAAAATCAAAGCACTTACGGCTACTGTTATTGCACTTCTGATGACGGCAGCTGTAGCACAAGCCCAGAAATTTGGCTACACCAATGTGGAATACATTGTAGCTTTTATGCCGGAGGCACAGACGGTACAAACTCAGTTAACTGAATATGAGAATCAACTTACTCAGCAGATTCAGTCCAAGTACCAAACATTGCAGCAGAAAGTAGCGGAATATGAACAAACTGCAGCTACAATGATTGATGCCGTTCGTGCAGATAAAGAGACGGAAATTCAACAGCTGCAGGCTAGCCTCCAGCAGTTCCAAGCCCAAGCGGAAGGACTCATGCAGCAGAAGCAGGGCCAGCTGTTGCAGCCTTTGTATAACAAAATTCAGGAAGCTATAGATGCAGTAGCAGAAGAAAATGGATATACCTATATCTTTAATTCTTCTTCCTTGTTATATGCCCCTGAAGGCGATGAAATCAGCGATTTGGTATTCAAAAAGCTGGGAATTGAGCCTCCCACCTTTGAGGAAGGGCAGGCTCAACCAGGAGCAGCTCCATCCACCGGAGGTGGTCAATAAGCCGAAACTGAAATCCATTTCTATATAAAGCCCACCCACGTGGGCTTTTTTCATTCCTAAACATTCTTCTCCCATGAAAAAAATTTCTGTAATCGCTTTGCTGTTGGGTATTTCATCTTTGGCGTATGGTCAAAAATTCGGATACACCAATTTGGACTACATTGTACAGTATCTTCCTGAGTATACGGTTGCGCAAACCGAGGTGAATGAATATGAGCAGCAGCTGGGTCAACAACTGCAATCGAAAATTGACACTTACCAAAGGCTAGTCGCGGAGTTCAATGCGCTCGATGACAATGTTATTGATGCCGTGAAACAGGACAAAGCGCAGGAAATTGGACGTTTAGAACAAGATATACAGCAGTTTCAGGCAAATGCACAGCAGCTTATTTCCACAAAGGAACTCACAGTGATTCAGCCTTTGTACGGAAAAGTAATGGAGGCCATTAATGCCTTGGCTGCTGCGGAAGGTTTCACCTATATCTTTGATTCCTCTACCTTGTTATTTGCGCCGGAAGGTGAGGAAATCAGCGAATTGGTATTCAAACAGCTAGGAATTGAACCTCCTGCACAACCCGAGGGCGGGCAGTAATCGGACCTATTCTATTCGGAAAGCCCGCAAAGTCTGTGGGCTTTTCTAATTTTGAGCCATGGGTATTCTAGTTCCTTCCAAATTGAATGCTGGTGACGAAGTCATCATAGTGGCTACGGCCAATAAGGTGGACAAAAAGGCAATATTCTCCGCCCGGGATATGCTCTCTACTTGGGGATTGAGGGTACGCTTTGGACAGCATTTACTAGGAGAGGACTTCGAGTTTTCCGGTACGGATTCCCAGAGACTAGAGGACTTGCAAGCTGCATTGGATGACCCTACGGCTAAAGCAGTACTAGCTGCAAGAGGAGGCTACGGGACTTCTCGATTGATAGACCACCTAAACCTGTCAGGCCTCAAAAAGCACCCCAAATGGATAGTGGGTTATAGTGACCTAACGGCTATACACGGCTGGCTGGTAGACCAAGGTATTGTAAGCTTGCATGCTACTATGCCCCAAATAATGATTCGTGAAGAAGAGCACCGATCAGCAGAGAGCCTACGGAGGGTATTGTTTGGTAACTGGCCAATTATTGAGGTGGAAGGCCAACCAGAAAACAGATTTGGGGAGGCCAAAGGTAGAGTGGTAGGGGGAAACCTTTCCCTGCTGGTGCACGCAATAGGCACCCTATCAGACGTGGCTACTCGGGGCAGGATCCTGTTTTTGGAAGATGTGGGTGAGAAGCATTATCACATCGATCGGATGATGGTACAAATGCGGCGAAGTGGAAAGCTATCCCGGTTGGCAGGCCTGGTAGTAGGAGGGTTTTCTGATTTGGAGGACGAGGCACTTACCTTTGGGAAGACGGCCTACCAAATAATTGCCGAACATGTGTCAGAATATAGCTATCCGGTAGGCATGGGTTTCCCAATAGGGCATGTGGCTCCTAATTTAGCTTTGCCCTTGGGTAGGGATGCTCATTTGAGTGTTACTGCTTCTGGCACAATTCTGAACTATCGCTAGAAAATAAAACCTGCGACTAGTCCGAGAAGGATAATTACAGGTGCAGGAATCCGTGTCCATGTGAGCAAGCTAAAAGTAGCCACGATCAATAAAAGATTGAGCCCTGTAGAGGGGATGGGCTCAAATAGAAGAAAGGCGGCAGCCGATACTAAGCCTGAACTGGCTGCATGAACGCCTTCTAAGGAAGCTTTAACCAGTCGATATTTTTTGAGAGCATCCCAGAAGCGGATGACAAAAAATATGAGGAAGGTGCCAGGAAGGAAAATGCCTGCTGCAGCGATGAATCCCCCCAGCACCTCTCCCCAGGTGCCATACTCTCTCATAGATAAGGTGCCCACGAAGGCACTAAAAGAAAAGGTGGGTCCTGGAACGGACTGAGCGAAGGCCAGCCCTGAAAGGAATTCCTGAGAGCTGAGGTATTGCTTGAACTCTACAAATTCTGTGTATAACAGAGGAATTAATACCTGTCCACCTCCAAAAATTAAGCTTCCATTTCGATAAAAGTTCTCGAATAGCCGTACCGGCAAGGCCTTGGTTATAAGGCCTAAGGCCGCAAGGCCCACAAAAACGCCGGCCCAAATAAAGAAATTAGTCCAAACCACTTTAAATCTGGTTTTGGGCTCTTTGGCATGTTTGCGGTAGTTGAGCATGGTGACCCCACCACCCACTACCAACAAGGCAGGAAACACAAATGGATTAGGGAAAAAGTAGGCAATGATGGCCGAAGCAATCATTAGGAAATAGCCTAGATTGGTAGCTACCACTTTGGATGAAATGCGGTAGGCGGCAAAAGCAACAAAGCCTACCGCAATAGGTTGGATGAACCGGGTAAAATCAATGGAAATTTGCTGCTCCGCGAAGAGAGACATCACCAAACCGGCAATGATCATAATGGTGACTGCTGGGAGAGCCCAAACGAGCAGGGTTAGGTAGGCGAGTGGAGGACCACCTATGCGGAAACCGATGGCCGTCAAGGTTTGGGTAGAAGTAGGGCCCGGCAGAATTTGGCAGAGGGCATACAATTCCATGAGCTCTGCCTCGGTGAGGTAAGCACGCTTCCGAACCATGGTGTCCAGGAAAAGGACCATGTGTGCTTGTGGTCCGCCAAAAGCCATTAGCGCCACCACGAGCACATCACGGAGAAAGATGATATATCGAATCCTGCGGGTGCGAACCACCGGGCCCGATTATTTCTTGAGTAACCCTATTTCCTGCAATCGCTCCTTCAAAAACTCCCCCGCTGTCATATCGTTGTATTTTTTGGGATGTTCTTCGTCCACACAGCTGTCCAAACAAGTAAGATCCATGTCGGAACGGGGATGCAGAAAAAACGGTATGGAATAGCGACTGGTGTGCATCAATTCACGGGGTGGGTTCACCACACGGTGGATGGTAGATTTTAGCTTGTCGTTAGTAAGACGAGCAAGCATATCGCCTACATTTACCACTAGCTGTTCTGGCAAGGCCGTAATAGGTATCCATTTGCCATCATTGCGAAGTACCTGTAAACCATCTGCACTGGCACCCATCAGAAGAGTAATCAAGTTGATATCGCCATGTTCGGCAGCACGTACAGCATCTTCAGGTACCTCTTCTGGGTTTTGGATGGGGAAGTAGTGAATGGGACGGAGGATGGAATTGCCATTTTTTACTCTCGACTCAAAATAGTCCTCAGGCAGTTCGAGGTAAAGAGCGATAGCCCGAAGCATATCTTTTCCGGCCGCTTCCAGGAGTTGGTAGGTCTCTTTGGTAACCGGATGGAATTCTTGAACTTCTTCCGGCCAAACATTGTCGGGGTATTCTGCACCAATAGGGTCTTCGTCTTCTACGAATTGTCCTACATGGTAAAACTCCTTCAGGTCACCTGTTGATCGTCCTTTGGCATGTTCTTTTCCCTTGCCTGTATAGCCCCGCTGCCCGGCTATGTCTAGCCTTTCGTACTTTTGTTTGGTATCATCTTCTAAGTCAAAAAACCTTTTGATGGTACCGTATAGATTTTCACGCAACTCTTCTGATAGTCCGTGACCTTTAATGGCTACAAAACCTATATTATTGTATGCGTGTCCTAGATCACGCACAAACTGGGCTTTTGCTTCCGCAGAACCCGAACGGAAATCCGCCAAATCCAGGCTCGGAATTTCCTCAAACAAAACATTACTCATGATATTTGTCTTTTGATGCCCTAATTTTAAAATTAGTACAACTTCTTACCCGCCCAAACCAAAACAATACAAAACTATGAAAAGAAATACCTGGTATTCGTTAGGTCTGATCTTGCCTGTTTTCTTGATGGCCTGTGGAGGAGGTTCTTCTTCCGAAGGAGAATCTAACCAAGATCAGGACGCAGAGAATACGGCCGACGCTCCTAGTATTACCTTGACTCCCCTAACCACATCACCTACATTCCCTGATGCGGCCTTGTCTCAGTCCTCTCCTACGGCAGATGGCTCGGTGCCTGCTGGGCAGGTGAACTTTGACTTTGGCGTGCAAGGCTATGAGCTTGGTGCACAAACGTCGGATGCTGAAGGTAAAGGATTGGCCAACTCTGGAAAGGGGCAGCACATTCACCTGATCCTGAATAATGGTCCTTACTCAGCACATTACGAACCTACCTTTGGTAAAGAACTGGAAGAGGGCCACTATGTATCTCTTGCTTTTTTGTCTCGCTCGTATCACGAAAGTGTTAAAAACCCCAATGCAGCCGTAGTGTCTCAGTTTGTGGTAGGAGAGGGTGAACATGAAATGGCCGACCTATCGGCACCGCATATGTTTTACAGCCGCCCTAAAGGTGAGTATGTAGGTGCTGATACCAAAACCGTACTTTTAGATTTTTATCTATTGAACTGTGACCTTTCAGAAGGGGGATATAATGTGAAGGCCACCATCAATGGTGAGGAGTTTATGATTAATGACTGGACGGCTTTCACAATGGAAGGCCTCACGATGGGTGAAAATACGGTTCGCCTAGAATTTCTTGATGGTGAAGGAAATACTGTGCCTAGCCCTTTCAACCCAGTGGAACGTAAGGTAATGCTTAAAGAAGCGATGCCTCAATAATCCCCGCTGAATCAAAACTTTCACCCTCAGCGGCCTCCGCTGAGGGTTTTTTTATTGTATAACCCAGAGGATGTTCATCAATTGACAACAGGGCATCCTTCTTTGATTAGTTTTGCGCCATGATTTTGCAAGATGATCGCTATCAAATCCAGGGCATCGATTTGGTGTCGCTGACGGAGACGTACGGCTCGCCGCTGTATGTGTATGATGGTCAAAAAATAGTAGACCAATACCACGGGTTGAAGGATTCCTTCTCCAAGGTAAAGGTGAACATAAAGTATGCGGGTAAGGCCTTGACCAACCAGGCTATCTTGCAGTTGATGAAGCGGGAAGGTGCGGGTTTGGATGTGGTTTCTATACAAGAAGCCCAATTAGGTATACGTGCTGGTTTTGAACCTCATGAGATTCTGTATACACCCAACTGTGTAAGCTTTGACGAGATCAAGGAAGCTGTGGAGTTGGGGGTGAAGATTAACATAGACAACATCTCAATTCTGGAGCAGTTTGGTCATGTGTACCACGGAACGGTGCCTATTTGTGTTCGCCTCAATCCGCACATTTTGGCCGGAGGCCATCACAAAATCTCTACGGGGCATATAGACTCTAAGTTTGGGATCTCGGTGCACCAGCTGCGCCATGTGCTGCGTGTAATAGACACAAACGGCCTCAAGGTGGAGGGTTTGCATGTGCATACGGGATCAGATGTGTTGGATCCAGAAGTGTTTCTGCGCGGGGCTGACATTATTTTTGAAGCTGCCCACAGCTTTCCAGATTTGCAATACATCGATTTTGGTAGTGGTTTTAAAGTGGCATACCGAGAAGGAGATGCCGTTACGGACATAAGCCTGCTAGCAAGCCGGATAGAGGAGGCTTTTCTGGAGTTCTGCCAAGAGTATGGACGTGAGCTGGAAATGTGGTTCGAGCCTGGAAAATACCTAGTGAGTGAGGCAGGGTACATGCTGGTGCGTACCAATGTCATAAAAACCACGCCCGCAACGGTATTTGCCGGGGTGGATTCGGGCATGAATCATCTCATTCGGCCCATGATGTACGACGCCTATCATGACATTGTGAACTTGAGCAATCCGCAGGGTACCCAGCGGGTATATACTGTGGTGGGTTACATCTGCGAAACGGATACGTTTGGCTGGGACAGAAAACTCAACGAGGTGCGTGAAGGAGATATCCTGGCTATCAAAAATGCCGGTGCGTATGGGTTTAGTATGTCCTCCAATTACAACTCTCGTTTTCGCCCAGCCGAGGTACTAGTGTACCAGGGGAAACACCACCTGATTCGGAAAAGGGAGACCATGGATGATCTATTGGTAAACCAAGTACCTGTAGAGTGGTAAAATAGTTGTTAAGGGGCTTCGGCCCCTTTCTCAATCTACATTCAATACGAAGACCTCGCGAAACCGACCAATGCTTTCTGGGTTGCCCAGGATGATGAGGATATCTCCTTCACCCATAAGTGTATCGGCTGAAGGATTGAATAGGAAACCCCGTTTATCATCTTTGAACCCAATAATGGTAGCTCCCGTCTGGTTCCGAACGTCCAAATCCCGGATAGATTTGTTCTGAAAGGCGGGAATGAGGTCTTCGAATTCTACCTCTTCGAGTTCAATATTTTGGCTCTCTTCACCGATACCATTCAGTAGGTTAAGAAACTCAATCACGTGGGGCTTAGTAACCAGTTGCGCCATGTGTAAGCCGCCCAGAGCATCAGGCATCACTACTTCGTGTGCACCAGCATGCCGTAGTTTGCTTTCAGATTTTTCTTCTGAAGCCCGTGCAATGACGAAAAGGTTGGGGTTCTCTTCTCTTGCCGTCAAAGTGATAAATACATTGTCTGCATCAGAAGGCAGGGTGGTAATCAAGGCTCTTGCTTGATGTATACCCGCTTTTTCCAAAACTTCGTCCTGAGTAGCATCCCCAATGATAATCTGAAACTCCTCGGCCAAAGGGTAACGTTCTAAAGATTGGGGGCTATTATCTATTACGACAAATTTTTCCCCACTATGAAGTAGTTCTTCACAGGCTTTGAATCCATTACGGCCCAAGCCGCATACAATGGTATGGTCTTTCATTTTCCTGAGTACTCTGCGCGAAAGGTACTGTCGGTACATGCGGTTGAGCTCACCTTCGAACAGATAGGTGGTGAGCACGGACACCACATAGGCGAAGATACCGAGGTTGAGGATGATGTAAAACCCGGTGAAGATTCTTCCGCTATCCGATAACGGCTGTACTTCTGTAAACCCAACCGTGGAAATGGTAATAACCGACATGTAGAAGGCTTCTACAGCCGTGTACCCTTCTATCAGGATAAAACCTCCCATGCCAATTAGCATGCTAGAGGTAAGGAGAATCACAAGCCAAAGAAGTCTACTGAACCTGCGCGTGGAAACATGAGCCTCCGTTTGAAAAAATAGCCGATTCGCTGTATTAGCCACAATGCTTTAGGATTCTTCGGGCGCGTGTTTGGGTGGATTGATGTACGAATATATAATGGCAGCACCGATAGCCACCACGATCACTATAAGTGATATGTAGGGCTCAATGTGGAGGTTCACCATCTCCAACAACATTTTGGCTCCAATAAAAATCAAGACGAACGACAGCCCTTTCTGCAGGTAATGGAAGCGGTCCATGATGTTGGCTAATAAAAAGAACATAGCCCGAAGCCCAAGAATAGCGAAAATGTTGGAAGTATATATGACAAACTTGTTATCCCTCACCACTGAAAGGGCGGCAGGTATCGAGTCGAGCGCGAAAATGATATCGGTGGTCTCAATAAGTACGAGTACCAGAAAGAGATGGGTAATCACCAATTTGCCTCGTTTTCTGAACCAGAATTTGCCGCCACGATCATCAGAACTAATGACCATGAAACGACGAGCAAACTTCACCACTGGATTGCTTTCAGGGTTAAAGTCATCCTCACCGTCATCAGTGAACATTTTATACCCTGTATATACCAAGAAGGCACCGAACAGGTATAGAATCCACTCAAAACGGGCAATCAATTCAATGGCCAGAAAGATGAATACTCCTCTAAAAACTACTGCCCCCAGGATACCCCAAAAGAGGATTCGATGATAGTGCTTTTCATCAATTCGGAAGTACCGAAAGATGACAAGGATAACGAAGATGTTATCAAAGGAAAGGGCCTTTTCTAGTAGATAGGCGGAGTAATACTTGTAAGCAGCATCTGGAGACTCGTCGTAATAGAGAATGAAGAGCCCGAAAACGAGGGAAATGAATATCCAAAAAAGTGTTTGGTACGCTGCTGAGCGCGTAGATATTTTTTGCGCCTGTTTATTGAATATTCCTAGGTCGATGACCAGGAACAAAGCGACGATAACCACAAAAACCCCAAACAGAATATTTTCAGCGGGGTTCGCGAAAAGACTAAAGTTCATATGTAGTCCAACCCACAGACAAAGTCCGTATTAAAGCAGGCCTGAAATTTTGATAGCGTGGCGTAAGTTACGAAGGGTAAACGGATTTAATAATATTTCAACTCAAAATCTGTCAATTTGAACGGCAAAATACCTCATTTCGCCCTGGACAAAAGGGTAGCGATTACAGGACCCTGATGGCCAAAATGTTAAAAATCAAATCTGAGTCTCAAACCATTCGACTTATGGGGTGTTGATAAAAGCAAAGTGAGTAACTATGCCAAGCTACATTATAGAGCTTATCATCTGTGGGGTGGCCTACATCGGAATCGTATACCTGTTGGTTCGGCTTTTTAAATTCAATCAATGGCAAAGAAATGTTCCCCCGAAGAAAGACGGGGATGATGGAGGATTGCTGATTGAGTTGCCGCCGATCGACTTGGATTTGCCTCCGGGGGTAAGTCTTCCAGGAGGAGGCCCTACTAAAGAACTATCTCCAGAGCCAGTAGAGGAACTGGTACATTAGTTTTCTTCACAATTGTGACAGACTCCTTGGATCAATAGATCCATTTCTTTTGCCACGTAACCTTCTGGCAACTGAAATTGCGGAATCGACAAGTCTTCCAGGCACTGTGTTTGTCCACAGGAGTGGCACTTGAAATGCACGTGATTGTGATGGTGGTCATGAGGAAGACAGGTGTCCTTACAGATGGCATATTTTGCACTGCCCATATCATCAAGCACCTTGTGGATGATCCCGTGATCCAGAAATGACTTGAGTGTTCGGTAAATAGTAACCCGATCGATCTTACCTTCTACCATCCCTTCGATATCCGAATGGGAGAGTGCGCCTTCTTTGGTGACAAAAATGTCTAGAATCGCAGTGCGGTTGTGGGTTTGCCGTAACCTATGGTTTTTCAGTATAGTTTCTAATTGATCTAGCGCCATGCCATAAAAATACAAACTTCAGTCGCTTAGTTCCGCATTTCTTACGCTCCTAGGAAAAGAAGGATTCAAATGACTTATATTAGAACTTTTACCAAGCATAATAGTATTACTATTAATATATTTAACGTTTACATCTTCAGTACCGAACTAGCTCCATTTTAGCGTATGGCTACTTTCGCAAGTGTACAAATTCGAGTAAATGACCGTATTTACCTTCGAGACCCGGAACAGACGGAGCTAGGCCGCCGGATTATTGAGGCTGGTATCAAGTTGATTGAGAAAATTGGCTTTGAGCAATTTACTTTCAAGAAACTAGCCAACGAGATAAAGTCAACCGAAGCCTCTATCTATCGGTATTTTGAAAATAAGCATAAGCTGCTTACCTATCTAGTATCTTGGTATTGGGCGTGGTTGGAGTATCAGGTGGAATTTCAGACGCATAATATCGAAGATCCCAAACGTCGGTTACAAATTGCACTACGCATTCTGTCCGATGATATATCCTACGACCCTCAGTTTAGTCATGTGGATGAGTCTTTATTGCATAAGATTGTAGTAGCAGAATCATCCAAAAGTTACCTTACCAAAGAGGTAGATGCTGACAACCGGGAAGGTTTTTTCCTGTCTTACAAGTCGTTAACGAAAAAGGTAGCGGATATAGTAGAGGAAGTAAACCCAGGCTTTAAGTATCCCCGTGCTCTGGTAAGTACCATGATAGAGGCTAGCCATCAACAGAAATACTTTTCACAGCATTTACCTAGTCTCACAGAGATCAAAGTATTGGAGGGTGGAGACAAAGAGATTCTGGAATTTTTAGAGTATACCGTATTTGGGCTGATTGATCGCCAATAGCCGACACTTTCCTTATTTGCTTCACTACCTACTGAGATAATCACCCGAGGCGTTCCATTTATGCCGGGTTCTTGCTTTTTTTAACAAAAGGAACCTGACACCCATGGAATTTTTGGAAACCTTGTGGAGCTATGTGGCTACCGTGCCTTGGTGGGCTTACATTCTTCTATTTCTCATCATTGTGGCTATAAAGGATGTGTTCTTTAACAAGAAACACACCATAAAACACAACTACCCAGTAGTAGGTCATCTGCGGTATTTTTTGGAGAAAATAGGCCCAGAACTACGGCAATATATCGTAGCCAACAACCGAGAAGAACTACCCTTCAACCGGAGGCAGCGTTCTTGGATTTATGCTTCCTCTAAGCGGCAGAATAATTACCATGGATTTGGTAGTGATCAGGATCACTTCTCCCCCGGGCACATGTTTATAAATCCTAGTCTGTTGCCTTTTGTAGTGCCAAAGGACCATCCCAGTTCTAAGAATAAAGATCTGATCCCTAGCCCCAAAGCAATAGGAGAAGCCAACCAACGTCGTAGGCCCTATCGCCCTTCTTCTATCATCAATATCTCGGCCATGAGCTTTGGTTCCCTTTCCAAGAATGCGGTAGAGTCGCTAAACAAGGGTGCCGATATTGCCCATTGCTACCACAACACAGGCGAAGGGAGTCTTTCTCCCTATCATAAATTCGGAGCGGATGTCATGTTCCACTTTGGCACTGGGTACTTCGGTGTGCGAGACGAACATGGGAATTTTAGTTTGGACAAACTTAAAGCCCTGGTGAACGAATATCCTCAAATACGTGCTATCGAAGTGAAGCTTTCCCAGGGGGCCAAACCCGGAAAAGGAGGAGTGCTGCCAAAGGAAAAAATCACCAAGGAGATTGCCGAGATCCGAGGGATTCCGATGAACCAAGATGTGCTATCTCCAGCAAATCACTCGGCATTTGGTAACGTGCCCGAACTGTTGGACTTCATTGAGATAATTGCAGAGGGTACGGGATTACCGGTGGGTATTAAGTCTGCGGTAGGCAAGATGGAAATGTGGGAAGAGCTAGCCGACCAAATGCTGCGCCGAGGTACAGGGCCTGATTTCATTACTATTGATGGGGGAGAGGGAGGAACCGGTGCCGCACCGCCTTCTTTTGCGGACCACGTTTCGTTGCCTTTTGTTTTTGGCTTTTCGAATGTCTATCAAGTGTTTCTGGAGCGATCGCTCACCCATAAAGTCACCTTTATTGGGAGTGGAAAATTGGGATTACCCGCGAGCGCCCTTATGGCTATTGCTATGGGTTGTGACTTAATACATGTGGCACGTGAGGCCATGATGTCTATCGGGTGTATTCAGGCTCAAGTTTGCCATACTAACAATTGCCCGGCAGGCATTGCTACTCAGAACAAATGGCTGCAATCTGGAGTCAATCCTGATATTAAGAGTGATCGGTTCGCTAACTACGTGAAGACTCTGCGCAAAGAGGTACTAGAAATTACGCATGCGGCAGGCTATGAGCATCCGTGCCAGCTCAATATGAAGGATGTGGATGTCAGCATGGGGGATAACCATTACACCCAAACCCTACTAGAAGTATACGGCTACCAAAAGGCTTCCGTACCCTTCAAAGGATATCAGCACCTGCTGGAATGCCCACACCTAGGGGGCGGCTTGGTAAATAACATCAATGCGGAGCCACAAACGGCCCAACCTTAGGAGGATATGGCTACGGTATCTTTGGGCAACTGCACTAGTCGAGAGTAAAATATTCCAAGCACGCTTAGGTTGAGTAATACAAAACCACCCAATACCCAATAGCTAAGGTGAATGGCGGGCCCGTGAAACCAAATGGTGCCGAACAAAAAGATGAAAAAGGCCCGAGTAATGGTGTTGGCTACGTGAAATACGCTGTTTACTCGTCCAATGAGGTTGTTGGGTATGTGGTGGAAGAGATAGGAGGTACGTAAGATGCGACTTCCCGCATTGGCGAAGCCGAAGGTAAGCCCAACCCCAAAGAAGAGGATGGAGGATTGGCCAATTGCACTGGTGAAGCAACCGAGGGTAGCTATTGCCATGGTAATCACCAAGGCTTTGGGCGTAGGAGTTTGGGCGAACCAACGCTTGACTACTACCCCGGCGGCAACACACCCAATGGAATATAGCATTTGAACCCCACCCACTACGTCTCCGCCTGCTCCTAACCAATCGGTAATGTAGGGCGAGAGCAAAGCGTGAATGGTGACCACCGCCACCACAAAGTTGCTGTGGGTGCAATAGCCAAACAATGCGATGAGTCGGTTCCGGTTGAGGTAGCGGAACCCACCCTTGAGACGCTCCCACAACTTACCCCGTTCTACCTTATTTTGGGTGTAGGGGGTATAACGTATGGCCGCAATCAATACCATGGCTACCAAATAGGTCACCCCATCCACCATGAATATTTCGGCCAGACTCCAGGCAGGAATCTGGATGGAAAGGTCGAGGCCAAGCAAGATACCCTCCCAGCTGACCCCAGATAATAAGATGGCAGCTCCGGCCCCACTAAGCGCTCGGGTGCTTTGGCTGATTACTTCCAGTTGAGAATTGATGCGCAAGTACTGGTCTGGAGGAGTTATCTCCTGGCCGAAGGCGTATAAATTGGGATAATGAATATTGTACCCTAGAAAGGTGAGGCCAAAAACAGCGAGGGCCATGGATTCTGTCATGGAACCGGTGGTAAGCCCAAAGCTGGCCACTCCAATGACAATGGCTCCTTCAACAGCATTTGTGCCTAAAAAGACGTTTTTCCGTGGGAACCGGTCGATAATGGAGCCGGCTAATAGGCTCCAGACAATGGCGATTAGTGTAAAAACACCAAACCAAAGGAAGAATACTTCGCTACGACCACGCTGGGCCATATACCAAGGAACGGCCAACATGGAAATGCCTTGGGCGATACCGGAGATGAAATTTGCGCTGTACAGCAGAGTAAGTGCTGATCGATTTCTCAACGAATGTGTAGGTTTGGGAGATGAAGCACTTTGACGACAAGAAGGGTCGGCCAAAGCCTGTCTATACACAACAGCAGGCAAAGGTAAGGGTTTCCAGATACTGTGCCTATCAGGAGCGGAGCCACCATGAAGTGCGCCAAAAGCTGGCCGAATTAGGAATGTACGGTGATGAGGCGGAAGCAGTAATTGCCGACCTTATCAGCGAAAATTTCATTAACGAAGAACGATTTGCCCGAGCATACGCTGGCGGGAAATTTCGCACCAAGCAATGGGGTCGACATAAAATCCAGCAGGGATTGAAGCAACACCGGGTAAGTGCCTATTGCCTGAAAGCTGCTATGAAGGAAATAGACCCAGAAGAATATTGGGCTACCCTACAATTGCTTGCCCGCAGGCGGTGGGACCATGAGAAAAAGGAACACCAGGACTGGAAGCGAAAGCAGAAGGTGGCACGCTACCTTTTAGGCAGGGGCTATGAGCAGGATTTGATCTGGGAGGCTATTGATGAAGTGATGGAAAATAATTAGGCCTCCATGTTACCTATTGCGCTCACGTTGAATCCCGCCCTTCTACTTTAATTCCCATTTTGGACATCAATGCCGCGGCATTAAATTCCTGGCAGAGCCCGTCGGTAAGTAGATAATCGAAGCGTATATCCTCCCCTTCTACTTTACTATTAAAACTGTAATTGACCACTCCTTCCATCTCTTCGGCTAGCTCGCCAAGTTCCAGGTCATGGGTACTGATGAGGCCCATGGCAATTTCCTGGTTAAGCTGTTTCACCAGCCCGGCTGCACCTCGGTGGCGGTCCTGGGAGTTGGTGCCTTTCAGAATCTCGTCTAGCATGAAGAGCACTGGTTCAGGATGGCTGCCTAGCCGCTCTAGGAGCTGACGGATTCTACGCAGTTCGGCAAAGAAAGAGCTGATACTCTCCTCCAAATTATCCTGGGTACGCATGCTGGTAAACAGCTGCATTACGGATAGGGTCATGGAATCTGCACAGACGGATGCTCCAGAATAGGCAAGTACGGAATTGACCCCAACGGTACGAAGGAATGTACTTTTACCGGCCATGTTTGATCCCGTTACAACCGCAATGGTTCCTCGTTTCTCGAGGGTAAAATCATTCGCTACACGTTTGGAGGAAGGAATTAACGGGTGGCCTAGCTTTTGGGTTTGGAGCTGAAAGTGTGTTTCGCTGATTTCGGGGATAACCCAATCCGGATGACGGTAGTGTGCACCGGCCAAGCTAGCGAGCGTTTCCCATTCACCTACCACATCAAACCACTGTCTAACGGCGGCTTTGTATTTTGAACGCCAACGCTCAGCGCCCCAAAGTCCGTGCAAATCGAGTACGAAGAAGATGTTGGCTAGGATATATACCAGATTGGCCCGGGAATCGAACCTATCCAGGATGACTTTGAGCTGGCCCAGGATCTTGCTGGCGGCCGTACCCGAAACCTCGAGAGGGGCATATAAGGTGCGCAAGCGCTCGCTTTGGGGATTATACTTCTCGATGGCCCTCAATAAACCTTCGTACCCTTTCAGGGCATGAATACTCTGGTCGGCAGACCGCTGCACCGCCAAACTATAGTTGAACCAACGACCAAGAACAGCCATATTAAGTACCAACCCGAGCCCCGCTTGTCCAAAACTTAGATGCCCTAACCCAAAGGCAGTCCAAAGTACCAATGAAATGGCTGGCAGCACCCACCGAACGATATTCCAAAGGGATTTGCCCAGTACTTGATTGGGCTGTTCCAGCCATTGGTAGAACCCCTCCATATTTAGGTCCTCTTTGGCGTGGTACCGCCCCAGGATCTGCCATTGCTGACGCTCTTCTATTTTGGGTCCCAATTCTCTAACTACTGCTTGGCGTGACCGAATTTCTTCAGGACTAGCCGCTTTTTGTAACCAATTTGCTAGGGTACTCTTTCCAGTAGGGGTGGTAGTATGGTTTAGCAATTGAAAAAGGGAGTTGGACCCGAAAACATCTAAGTCATTGATATAAGGATGTTCTGCATCTAGAAATTCTTCCCCCGACTCCAAGTCATGAAGCTTACCCTGCAGGCGCAGTAGCTCTTCAGCGTTGATTTGCTCCCTAATGCGCGCCTGGTCTCTATTGCGCCGTAGGCTTTGGTGCTTGCGAATGAGTACCACAAAAAGGACTATAAATATCAACAGCCCAAGACTGAAAGGATAGTAAAGCCGCTCGTTAGCCAGCCAA
>DMST01000014.1:27386-36411 GCA_003454975.1 Cytophagales bacterium
AAAATCAGGCTGGCCGTAGCCACTACAAAAAATACGGCTCGGACAAAGGCCCATTGTTGGTACTGCTGGTGATACTGTTCTGCGGCGGTAGCCGCTGCAGACTTTTGTGATTCGAAGTAGGCTTGTGGGCTTTGCATGGCCGCAAATATAGAGCAAGTGGCTTTCCAACACGCCTAAAAATCGAAGCCATTCTACCAGAAATCGGACTTTTTGAAGCTAAACTCTAATTGGCTCATTTAAATAGGGCAAACCTCACTTTTCGATCTATTTTTGTGTCAACAACATCTCAAATGAAAGTATGCGAATCGCTGTCATCGGAACAGGATATGTAGGGTTGGTAACAGGAACTTGCTTTGCGGAAACGGGTAACCACGTCACCTGCGTGGATATCGACGAAGAAAAAGTAAAAGCCCTTCAGGGTGGGAAAATCACCATCTACGAGCCCGGCTTGGATGTGCTGTTTGAGCGCAACCAACGGCAGGGACGTTTGGAGTTTACCACCAGTTTAGCCGAAGGAATTAAAGACGCTGAGGTCATCTTTTTGGCACTACCTACTCCTCCCGGAGAAGACGGTTCGGCCGATTTGAAGTACGTACTTGGTGTTGCCAAAGACCTGGGGCCTTTGCTAGATCAATATGCCGTAGTAGTGGACAAAAGCACGGTACCCGTTGGCACAGCAGAGAAGGTACATGCAGCCATTGCTGACAACGGCGGCAAAGAATTTGACGTGGTGTCCAATCCGGAATTCTTACGCGAAGGGGTAGCGGTAGATGACTTTATGAAGCCCGATCGCGTGGTAATTGGAACAAGCAGTGATAAGGCCCGCAAAATTATGGAGCGGCTCTATGCACCCTTGGTGCGTCAGGGCAATCCTATTTTGTTCATGGACGAGCGCTCAGCAGAGCTAACCAAATACGCGGCCAATTCTTTCCTGGCTACTAAAATCACCTTCATGAACGAGGTGGCTAACATTTGTGAGCGATTGGGGGCAGATGTTGACCAAGTACGGCGCGGTATCGGCACCGATACGCGCATTGGTAAGCGCTTCCTGTTTGCCGGTATTGGCTACGGGGGTAGCTGTTTCCCCAAGGACGTGCAGGCCCTGCAAAAAAGCTCACAAGAGATAGAATACGACTTCCAAATACTGAACTCGGTGATGAACGTAAATGCCAAGCAGAAAGTAAAGTTGCTTGATGCCATGCGGGATTACTTTGGAGGTTCCCTTAAGGGAAAAACTGTCGCTATCTGGGGCTTGGCATTCAAGCCTAATACCGACGATATCCGGGAAGCACCTGCTCTGGCCAATATCAAATTGTTATTGGAAGAAGGCGCTTCGGTAAGGGCCTATGACCCCGAGGCAATGGAGAATACCCGCAACCAGATTGGTGAGGTTATCCACTATGCTTCTTCGCCCTATGAGGCTTTGGAAGGAGCAGATGCCCTCCTCATTATGACCGAATGGCCGGTATTCCGTACGCCTGAGTTTGACCAAATGACGGAGCTGTTGAAGTCAAAGGCCATTTTTGATGGGCGTAACCTGTATTCGCTCGATCAAATGGAAGAATTAGGATTTACATATCATAGCATAGGGCGTCGCGCCGTAACCACATGAAAAAGGAACGCGTACTCATTACCGGTGGAGCCGGATTTCTAGGCAGTCATTTATCTGATCGGTTCCTCAAGGAAGGTTATCACGTCATTGCGATGGACAACCTGATTACCGGTTCGTTGGATAACATCGAGCACCTGATGCCCTCGCCCGACTTTGAGTTCTACCACCACGATGTATCCAAGTTTGTGCACGTGCCTGGTGATCTCAAATACATCCTGCATTTCGCTTCTCCGGCTAGCCCCATTGATTACCTCAAGATGCCGATTCAGACCTTGAAGGTGGGCTCTTTGGGCACCCACAATTTGTTGGGCTTAGCGCTGGCAAAGAAGGCTCGGATTCTGGTGGCCTCCACGTCAGAGGTGTACGGCGACCCGCTCATACACCCTCAAACGGAGGACTACTGGGGCAATGTAAACCCGGTGGGCCCGCGCGGTGTATACGACGAGGCCAAGCGTTTCCAGGAGGCCATGACCATGGCCTACCATACCTACCATGGGGTAGAAACCCGCATAGTGCGCATATTCAACACCTACGGTCCGCGGATGCGTCTGGAAGATGGTCGGGTACTGCCTGCTTTCATTTCCCAAGCACTTCGTGGCGAAGAGCTTTCGGTGTTCGGAGAAGGTTCACAAACGCGTTCGTTCTGTTATGTAGATGATCTGGTGGAAGGTATCTATCGGTTATTGTTGAGCGATTGCGCTGACCCTGTGAACGTGGGTAACCCGGAAGAGATTACGATTCGGGAGTTTGCGGAAGAAATCATTCGCCTAACGGATTCAAAATCTACCTTGAGCTTCCATCCGCTGCCCAAGGATGACCCCAAGCAGCGCCGTCCAGATATTTCCAAAGCTAAGGAAGTACTGGGTTGGGAGCCTAAGTACAAACGCGCCGAAGGCTTGTTGCCTACCCTGGAATACTTCAAGAAGAAGGTATTGGGATAGTTTTATCCTAAGGAAATAAGAATGGTAAAATTGGTTCGAGGGCCACCCTCGGACCAACTCCTGCGTTAGCATCTCGCTAACAGACAGTATGGCTTAGGCCTCAGTTCACCCATTTACTCACAATACACCTTATCAATCTGCTGCTCGTCTACTACTTGACGGTAGAGGCGGCGGCCGTAGCGGTCAAAATAGCTGAGTACGTACCATGCCGCAGCAGGCACGTAGTTCTCGCCTAGCCAATAGCCTGTTTCCAGATCGCCCACCCACTCTAGCGATTCCAACTCAGGGGCAACTAAGGTGCCACGGGTGGGGTGCAGCAGGCCGTAACCCTCTTTGGTACGAATCACGAATTCGCCATTCTCCCAGGGCGTCACTTGGCTCATACCTTCAAACAGCACCGAATCGTTGGGTAGGTTGATAAGACTCCAGGAATAGTTTTGCTGGCATAGGGCCACGGTATCGTTCCAGTAGCGGATTTCATCGTATTCGGGAGCTATTGTTTCCTGACCTGAGGCGGAGAAAATCCCGAACTTATTCTCGATGCTCCCGATAAGCAGGGTGTCCGAGTAAGGCTCCGGAACCCGCTCCCACTGGGGTTCGCTTACCGTATCCGTGGCCAACCAATACACACCAAACTGCCCATCTTCCAGCAGCGGGATGATTCCTTCTTTTACTTCTCCCAAACCAGAGTAACCAGGGGCCAACAAAAGGCCCGCCGTATCCACGCCAATGCCTTGGCCATCCTCGGTTTCCCAACGGTAATGGTGGGGGCCTATCCTGCTGAGGGTTCCCTTGGCGGATTCTTTCCAAAGTAACTTACCACTATCATTCATCAGCTGAAGGGTATCGCCCGTGGTCCAAAGACACCAATCCGGGGCTTCATTCACATTCGGACTTCTCAAAACCCGGAATCGGTCCTCTTCCATCAACGCTATTTGGGTGGTGTCCCCTAGCTGTACATATCGGTTGGCTCCCTCCTCTACATATATTACATCTTCCCCCAATACCCTAACCGAATCGTACCGGTATTCGGGTTGAAAGCCTTCCTCTGGCGACAGTAAGGCCCACCGGTTGTTGTTCTTGAGTGCCAACCAATCCCGGGTAGATTGTACCTCTTGATAAAAGGGTGGATTTAAACCCCTACGTCCGTGCAAAACCAGACCATACCCTCTGGCAGATTCTGCCAGCCACCCAAATCCAACGTCCTCTAACGTCCAGGGACCGTCCGGTACCACTAGCTGCCCGGTAGTATCCATCACCGCTTCGGAGTCTTCTCCGAATAGGAGCAGTTCCCCGGAGGATAGCAACTCGTATTCTTCCCATCCGAAGGGGTTTAGCTCAGGCTTGTGGACCAAACTGACCAGTAAGGTTCGTTCTGGCACAGCTGTCCAGTTGTTACCATCGAACAACAGCAAGTGATTGCCTGCGAGAGCAAATTCTCGCACTGGGGGCATTTGAGTGCCCCGGCCGGTGGCTGAAAAAAACCTCCATTCACCACCTTGCTCACCCGCAAGAAAGGAAGCATTCACTCTGCGTACCTCTTCAAAAGAAATGGGCAATACCTCAAATTTTCCCAGATGCCAGATGCCCCATTGCCCCCGCTGTTTTACTCCCACCAAACCAGCCCCCAAATCCTTCAATTGTTCAAAGGTCCCTTGGAATACCCAATCGCCACGCCGGGAAATTACTCCGTACATATCATTGGTTTGTCGTAGCGCGAGCCAGGCATGAGGCCAGCCGGTTTCACAAAGGGAATCCGGGAAGTTGCTGAATTGCTTGGGTATGAAATTGTTAAGTGAAGGTCGCCATAGGCTATAGGCAGAATCTTGCCAAATGGGGTATAGATGACCCTCTTCAATCTGCATACACTGCAAAAGGCTATCCCATTCGGGCCAACGGGTGATGGAGCCTAATAGCTCAGTGGAGCGGCCAGCCTGCTTTTCTACATGATACAGCATGGCTACTACCTTTGGTCTTAATTGGCTCACGGGAAATTTTTCAATGAAGGACCGTAGTTCGCTCGCAGAATAATTAGGCGTGGAAAGCTCCAGAATATTCTGCTCTGCCTGGGTACGAAAAGGAGATTGTGGAAACCGAGCCAGGAAACGCTCGTAACTTTCCAATGTCCCTTCGGAAGTTTCTTCTACATAGGCAGCTACTTGTGCCTTTTCTTTTGCTTTAGCTACCTGAGGAGCATCCGGATGCTCATTCCAGAACTCCGCAAAGGCTGCGTAGGTATTAGTCGCTTCGGCTTGTTCATAGGCCCTGCTATACATGGCTTGGGTAGCTTGGGTTATCTGCAAAGCATCAAAATGCTGTACGATAAACTGCCGATAGGCGATCTCAGTATCTTCTATTTGGGCCTGGGCAAATTCAGCGCTGTCAATCCAGAGTTTTTGGTTTGTAATCACCGAATCTACTACGCCATAGCGCTCATACCTACCCTGAGTTCGGTCATCAATGTATGCCCAATCTTGTTGTGCTCCACGTATCCAGTAGAGTGCACTGTCTAGCTGATATTGCTGAGACCCTGAATGGGTGTATAATCGGGAATAGTAATATTTTTCGCCCGGAGTAAAATCTTCCTCCGCAATCAATTGGATCAATTCCTCTTGCAAGGCTTCCCAATCTTGGTTTTCCCAGTACCGCTGTACCCTGCGAAGGTTTTGACCCAATAATTGGGGTGTGGTGACCCCGGTAAAAAAAAGGAGCATCAAACTAAACTGAAGGATGCGCATGAGAAGTGGCTTTTACCGAACCAACGATAGCAGATGGACTTTTGGTGTCCATCCGTTTCATATCAAAAGTGTAACTGATGATTATCAGGCAAATGCGAAGAAAATTAGCCAGATAATGATCAGCATGGGTACCAAAATGGGGATGGAAAACCGTAGGATATATCCGAAGAAGGAGGGCATTTTAATACCTATTTGCTCAGATATGGACTTCACCATAAAATTAGGACCATTGCCAATGTAGGTCATGGCACCAAAGAATACGGCTGCCACCGATATAGCCTTGAGGGATAATACCGAATCGTGGTATACACCTCCATTAGCAAATTCAGATACCTGTGAAATATTGCCGATATCACCACCCTGTGATGCCAAGGCTGCGGCGAGGAAGTTAAGGTAGGTAGGTGCGTTGTCCAGAAAGCCCGATAGCATACCCGTACCCCAGTATAAAGTGTTGTGAGTAATAAGCGCGGCTCCGGATTCACTTTTGGCAAAGTCTCCTACAAGTTCTAATGCTGGCATCATGGTGCCAAAAATTCCCACAAATATGAAGGCTACCTCGCGAATGGGCTCAAAAGAAAAGTCATTCATAGAGATGGCTTCCTTACTAGCAAATCGGTAAGAGCAAAAAGCTACGGTAAGCCAAACAATCTCTTTGATGAAGGAGAACTTGGCTCCGTCATACATAATATAGGGTACCCAGTCAAATACATTGGGATCGATGAAAACGAAAACTATGACAACCAGCAACCAAAGGAAGTTCTTACTGCCTTTGATGGTGATCTTGCCCGAGTATCCTGTGGGTTCGTCTTCATATATCCAAACCTCCTTGTTATTCCGGCTATCCATGACAAAAAAGATCCCTAACAGCATTAGAATAGCCAGGGCCCAGGGAATCAAGTTGTGGGTAAGTGTCCAGAAGAAGGGCACCCCCTTAAGGAAGCCTAGAAATAGAGGTGGGTCTCCAATGGGAGTAAGTGATCCTCCTACATTACTGACAATGAAGATGAAGAAAATGATGTGGTAGGCCTTGATACGCCCACGATTGAGTCTTATGTAGGGCCGAATCAATAGCATGGATGCACCCGTAGTTCCAATCAGGTTGGCAATCACAGCTCCGATTGCTAGTAGAATAATGTTGGTAAGTGGACGAGACTTACGGTCTATGTTGATAGCAACTCCACCAGAGGCAATAAATAAGGCCGCTAATAGGGAGATAAAGGGTACATATTCGAAAAAGGCATGGACGGGTGCATGGACATTGCCTAAGCCAAAAATGTAGTATAACACTACAATGGCAGCCAGGGCAATGGCTACTTTAGGATAATGTTTATGCCAGAAGTGTTCGTAAAAAAGGGGGCCGGTGGCTATCATACCCAGTAAAACCACGAAGGGGATAACCCAACCTACTGGGGGCATTTCACTGTGGTGTTCCCCGTCTTCACCGTGGTGTTCCCCATCACTGCTATCATCATGGCTTGGCGCATGATCATGGGATTGGGAATCCTCTTCTTGATGTTCAGAAGAATGAGATTCTTGGGCGGGATGCTCTAAGTTGTCGGCCGTAGAAGCCAAGACAGGGAAAACCAGCCCAGAAATAGAGAAGGTAAATATGAATACAGCAAGTATCCTTTTCATGCAGAGGGTCTCAAATAAAATTGCCGGATATTCACGGCTAGTGGTCTATTGCCACGATTATTGTAGGAAACTGCAAGAGTACGCAGTTTCCGTTACCTGGTCCTTATTCGGAAGTTAATTGTAAGTCAACTTCAGAAAACAAAAGGTGTTTAAACATTTATACCAATTGTTTTAACGCCAGCTCGAGAGCAGTTTTGCTCACCCCCGTATGGCCAGGGTTGGTAGCGTGTACGTGGGTTAAGGCCTTACTGATGGTTTCGGAAACATCATTAAAAATGGCTTCATCAGTCATTTCACGCTCCTGGTCCATAAGATAAGCAAAAACCCGAGCCATACCGCAGTTGGCAATGAAATCCGGAACTACAGCCACAATCTCATCCGCGTATTCGCTTATGGGGCCGAAGAAGATTTCAGGGTCCTGAAAAGGGACATTGGCACCGGCCGAAATAACTTCCAGGCCTGTATTCTTCATTTGCTCTAGCTGCTCACGAGTTATTAACCGAGAAGCCGCCGCTGGAATGAAGATTTCAGCATCCAAATCCCAGATTTTGGCATTTACCTCCTCAAAAGCGAGCAAGTGGTCGTCGTGAATCTGATTCCCCCTACGATTCAGGAATAGCTCACGAACCTTGTCATAAGAAAGCCCTTCTTGATCCAGGAGTCCGCCTAGGCGATCAATGATGCCGACTACTTTTACCCCCATTTTTGCCAGGTAATAGGCGGCGGCGGCACCTACATTTCCAAAGCCCTGAACGATGGCTCGCTTACCTACAAAATTGCCTCCCCAAATAGTATAGTAGTGTCTTACTGCCTCGGCCACACCCCATCCGGTAATCATGTCCGCTACCGTATATTTTCTTTCAACCAGAGGACTATAGGCACGGTCTTCTAATACCTTGGCTACTCCTTGGCGAAGCTGACCTACCTTTTGGATTTTTTGGGGTTCGGTGGCTTGAAAGTGGCCGTTAACGATGCCTTCCTGAGGGTGCCAGAGACCATAATCCTCGGTAATGGGAATTACTTCCTTAATCTCATCTATGTTCAGGTCACCACCCGTACCATAGTAATACTTCAGTATAGGGATGACAGCCTTGTACCAACGCTGCAAGACACCCTCTTTGCGAGGGTCGTGTGGATCGAAGTTGATCCCAGACTTGGCACCGCCAATTGGGGGGCCGGAGATGGTGAACTTCACCTCCATGGTTTTTGCGAGCGATTCTACCTCGTGCTGATCTAGTCCTAAGCGCATGCGAGTGCCGCCACCGGCAGCCCCACCACGCAGGCTATTTATTACAACCCAACCTTCAGCTTCGGTCTCCGAATCACTCCAAGCGAATACGATTTCAGGCTTCTTAGCCTCGAATCTTCGTAAGAGTTCCTTCATTGGAAAAAATTTCGCCCAAAACTAACAAGTTTATCGACTTTTTATGCCGAATCCTACACCTCCGGTATGATCTTTTGCAACTCCTGTAGCACTTGCCAGACAATTGGGCATGCCCAACATGTAACGCTGGGCAAGCAAGGCAAACACCAAGGCCTCCTTATACTCTATTAACTGCTTGGATGGAATCTTTAACTGCAAACTGGAAGGGAGTAGGGACTGGGTAGTTGCTATTAAATAATGGTTGTAGGCACCACCGCCGGTTACCATAATTTCACCGTTACCCATTCCAGCCAGGGGTTCCAGTGCGCGAAACAGCTGAAATGCAATGTGCTTGGTGAACGTGGCCAACAGGTCTTGACTGAGCAGCTGCGAATCTAGAAAATCGCCCATGTGTTCTTTAAGCCATTCCACGCCCAAAGATTTAGGAGGTGCTTCCTGGTAAAAGGGTAAATGATTGAGTTCGTTCAGCCAGGAACCCAAGGGCTGACCGGATTGGGCAAGCTCGCCCCCTTCGTCAAAGGGGAATCCCATGCGTTGGGCAAACTCGTTGAGCACGATGTTGCAGGGTACTATGTCGTAGGCAATTCTCCCTTGGGTACCATGGGGATAGCTCAAGTTTGCGAACCCTCCAAGGTTAAGGCAAGCGGTATATTCTCCGAAAAGAAGCTGGTCACCCAAGGGTACCAAGGGCGCTCCTTGGCCTCCCCGAGCTACA
>DMST01000014.1:36457-46444 GCA_003454975.1 Cytophagales bacterium
GCTACATTGGCACTTCGAAAATCAGTTATTACCGGAATCCCGCAGGCTTCAAGTATTGCATGCCCCTCACCAATTTGGTAGGTATAACCGACATCAGGCCTATGGAATACCGTATGCCCATGAGATCCCACTGCGACCACCTTTTCAAGGGAATTTTTGTCGGTGAAGGATTTTACTTGTTGGCCTAGCCATGTGCCATATGCCCAGTGGGTTTCCACCAACTGTTGAGCACTGCCTCCAAATAGGCTAGGTCCTAACCGGCTATGCCATTCATCGTTGTAGGGAAGTGTTTCGGAGGCAAGAATGTTAAAACTCAACGAAGTACGGCCATTTTTTCGAAACTGAACCGCTACAAGGTCTAGTCCGTCCAATGAAGTACCCGACATCAGCCCAATGTAGGTTCCTTTTTCTAGGTCTCTTGTCACTTAGGAAAAGTAGCCAATTCTCTCAAAATAGGAATTCCTTAATTTGAAAAACTTGGATGTTACCGTAATTCTCCTGTGATTTCCTGCTCCACGATACTATCTTTATTTCAGCACGCATTTCCTGGAATTATGAAAACGACTACATTTTTTTCTACCCTCCTTTTTGTACTGGTTTGTTTGGGAGCAAAGGCTCAAGTGGACGGTGAAGAATGCTGGGGAAGGGATCCCAAAGCATGGAATTTTCCTGAAGGGGAACTGAACGAAATTTCTCGTGAGAAGAACGCTTACTACTCTGACCAATCAAAAGTTGGAAATCACGAGGCGGCTGCCCCGCATTTGTTTTGGTTGATTAACAACGTGCCTGATCTCAATGAAGGCTTATATATTAATGGCGCCAAAATTTACCAAGCCCTAGGCGATCAGGCCGAAGATGCTGCTCAAAAAGAAGTTTACTATGATTCGGTTATCTGGTGCTATAACCGTCGTGCCGAAATTTATTGTGATCCAGATGGCAAATTGCAGGAATGGCAGGCCTATCATTCTTTTCGGTTTTTCTACCGCAATCCCAAACGCCACTCCTCATTGTATTCTCTTTTTCGGCAAGCCAGAGAGGCAACAGGAGATAATTTTAAGCCCATCAACGCGGAATACTTCATGCAGGTATCCGTGTGGCTAGCCAAGCGAGAGAAAATTAGCGCGGATGAGTTCTTCAACGTCTATGATGAGATGAGTACCCTGGTATCCCACTATCGCTCTTCGGGTACCTTGTCTGATGCTAAAGCCTCTGCGATGCAAGATAAATTGGATGGAATTGTGACTAGCGGGCCTATTCAGGTGGACGATGAATTCATCGCCACTACCTTCTGCCCTGTATTGGAAGCTAATCCAGACGATGTGAACCAAGCGAAAAAGATTGTTTCGTTCAGCATGGGCTTCAAAGCCAAGGAGCACGGTTGCTTTCTGGACGCGGTGAAGATTGTATTTGAAGCAGAGCCAACCGCGGCATTGGCGCGTCTTTTGGCCGAGGAGTACAACGATATGGAACAGTACGATGAGGCCTTGGGATACTATCAGCAGTGTATTGATATGACCGAAGACCCTATTAAAGTGAGTGATCTGTACTATACCATGGCGCTGGTGCAGCGCAAAAGAGCATTGTATAGCTCAGCCCGAAGCTACTCACTGAAGGGTCTGGAAGCAGACCCCGCTAACACCAAACACTGTTTGATGATAGGTGATGTATACCAGGCCAGTTTTGAAGGTTGCAAGAAGGGGGAGAACAAGGTACATGATCGGGCTATCTTTATTGCTGCTTATAACTGGTATGCCAAGGCCGGTGATACCAATCGGATGAACATTGCCAAGCAGCAATTTCCTTCGAAGGAGGACATCTTCAGTTACAATATGAATGTAGGGGATTCGTATACCGTGGGTTGCTGGGTAAACGAAACGGTGACTATCAAAGCCAGAGATTGATCCCCAATAGGGCCATTTATCACAAAGGTGTCGGCAAGAAATGTCGGCACCTTTTTATTTTGTATCTAACCTAAGAATTAACACAACATACCCAGGACGAGCATCTCGCGGGGTTGTTTGATATCTAATGCAACTGATTATTGATCAAGGAAATACCTCATTAAAGGCCGGCTGGTTTCGAGGTGAAAAGTTGGTGAGGGCAGAGACCTATAGCAGGGTGGAGGAGTTAAATACCCTGCTTGTTCAAGATGTCCCGGACCGGATAGGAATAGGATCAGTAGCCGCTAAAGGGGAGGAAATCAAGAATAAGTTGCAGACCACCGCGAAATCGTATGTTATCGATAACACTTGGCCTACGCCGCTCGTTACGAAATATGCTACTCCTACTACCCTGGGAATCGACCGTATAGCAGCGGCAGTGGGGGCTTGGACCCTCCACCCACTATCTAACCTGCTGGTTATTGATTTGGGTACATGCATCACCTATGATTTGGTAGATGAGACGGGCACTTACCACGGTGGTAACATTACGCCCGGATTGCACATGCGTTTTGAAGCGATGCACCATTACACCGCCCGGTTACCCAACCCGGGGGTAAACTGGGATATATCGCTGGTTGGTAACTCTACCCCCACATCCTTACAGAGCGGGGTGTTATATGGTATTATTGGTGAAATGGAAGGGATGATTTCACGATATCGCCACCTTTTCAATCCTCTGAGGGTCTGTTTGACGGGCGGAGACGCTCCATTCTTTGAATCTAAGGTAAAAGAGAGCATCTTTGTAGTTCGCAATTTGGTGCTCATTGGGCTAAATACCATTCTTACACAGCATGCGGAGTAAAATTTTCGGCCTGTGGGCCTTATTAGGAGCGGGAATACTTACACCACTCAAAGGCCAGATATTACAGTCTCCATATACATCTTACGGCATAGGTGAATTACAGTCCACGGCCACCACAGGTAACTTGGGCATGGGCGGTATCGGTATTGGAGGAGGCCACCCACTCCTTTTGAATACGCGGAATTCCGCATGGTTGGCCCGAAACCTGTACACGGCGTTTGATATTGGGCTTCAGGGAGAGTACCGAACCCTAACCACCGATTCGTCATTCAATGACCTGGCTACTGGTGGCCTGCGGAATATGGCTTTTGGCTTTCCTATCTATAACAAGAAGAATTTTGGTTGGACCACATCGCTGGGGCTATCTCCTTACAGCACTGTGAGCTATCAGTTGGTAGGCTCTGAAGAAACTGTTGGTCCTTTGGGCGAAGTAGCCCGAATATCAGAAGGTAGTGGTGGCTACAATACTGTGTACTGGGCCAATGGCGTAAGGTTAGGGAAAAACCTGTATCTGGGCGCCAAAATCAATTACCTCTTCGGTACCGTAGTGGAAGAGGCAATAGTGACTTTTGAGCCTTTTGATGTCATTGGTAGTAGCAATATAGCCTTATACGAGCGCTACTCAGTGGGTGATTTTCTATGGGAGGCTAGCGCCGGTTATCAATTCAAACTCTCCGATCTACTCTCCATGCGTGTGGGTGGATATTATGGCGGGGGAGCGAATGTAAATACGGAAGGGCTAAATACGCTTCAAATACGTTCGTTACAGTTTGGCACACCCACCACTTCAGATACCCTATTCAATGCCGAAGGCACGCAGCATATTCCCTTTTCTGCCGGAGCGGGTATTGCATTCGAACAGGCTAGTAACTGGATAATTGGTGTGGATTTCGACTATCAACCCTGGTCACAGTATCGGGATGTTCAGGGAAATCCTGGATCCAATTTGACCGATCAGTGGCGGGTTTCTCTTGGTAGCCAAATCACTCCTGAATGGAACTCTGCCAACTATTTACGCCGGGTAGGCTATGGCATGGGAGTACACTATGAGAACACTCCGGTTGTAGAAAGCGGAAGACAGATCACAGACTTTGGTATTAATTTTGGTCTCTCTCTACCTGTGAGCCGTACGGGTTCTACTTTGAATACCGTGGTGCAGGTGGGAAGACGTGGAACCACACTGGATAATCTAATACAAGAAAACTACGTGAAGCTGAATCTAGGCATGACCTTTAATCAGCTTTGGTTTATAAGAAGTAAGTATGACTAAATTTTTGGGTATGAAAGCGAAATTGATGTTTACCCTGGGGCTGGTTAGTCTGTTGGCCCTCCAGGTGTATGGACAGGAGGATGGTACAGAACCGGCCCCTGCGAACCCTGATACACCCTTTGAAATGCCTGAGTGCTTGGGGTTGGATCCTACTGAGTGGCGTTATCCTGAGGATAAGAGCACGGCTACAGAGAAAAACGCTTACTATTCGGACATGTTGAAAGCCGAGCAGTATCAAGAGTCTCTACAAGCATTGCGTTGGTTCTTCAATAACGCTCCTGACTTCAAGCCTTCCATTTACATTAATGGTGGAAAGATTTACGAAGCATTGGGTAACGCTGCACAAGATGCAGAATTGAAGAAAGCCTATTATGATTCTGTATTGTGGTGCTATGACCAGCGTATCAGAATTTGGTGCGACGAGGATGGCAAATTGCACGACTATAAGGCATTCTACAATTTCAAGTTTAACTACCGCGATGGTTCCCAGTACCCTCAGATTTATGAGATGTACTGGAATGTACTGAAGTTGAACGGTGTAAACATGAAAGACCTCAACATTGTGCCTTTCATGACTACCGTAACACGTCTGTACGATCCCATCAATTTCGTAGAGGCTACTGATGTACTGCGTGTGTACGATGAACTTACTAAAGTTATTGAGCACCAGGCAGCCAACGGTCTGAGCCCTGAAAAGGTAAAAGAGTATCAAGGGAAGATTGACGGCCTGTTGGCTGGGTCAGTACCGATGGATGCGGCCTTTATTGAGGAAAACTTCTGTGCCAAATTTGCCGAAGCAGGAGATGACTTGAACTTGGCAAAGAAAATCGTTGCGTATAGTTTGAGCAATAAGGCAACCGACAACGCTTGCTTTGTGGAAGCTGCGAAAGTTGTATTTGCCAATGACCCTACGGACGCCATGGCACGTACCATTGCTGACAAGCATTTGGGCAAACAGGAATATGACAGTGCCATTGCTTGGTATGAAAATGCTATTGCTTTGATGGAGGATAACATCCGCAAGAGCGAGTTGTATTACAGCATTGCCAACATCAACCGGACCAAAGGTCTGTTCTCTTCTGCTCGTTCGGCAGCACTCAAAGGAATCGAAGAGGATCCCACGAACACCAAAAACTTCTTGATGATTGGTGACTTGTATCAGCAGAGCTTCCAAACCTGTAAAAAGGGTACGAACATCGTGCATGACCGTGCGGTTTACATTGCGGCTTACAACTGGTACCGGAAAGCCGGAGACAACGCCCGAATGGCTTCAGCAAGAGCACAATTCCCTTCGAAAGAAGAAATCTTCCAGTACAACATGACCGAGGGTCAATCTTACACCGTAGGATGCTGGGTAGGTGAAACGGTGTCCATTATGGCACGTAACTAATCACAAAGGCACTATCTTTGCAGGCGACTTGAGCAATCAGGTCGCCTTTTTTTACGCAAATATGAAACTCTCTTCTTTTACACTGGCCGCAGGTCTATTGGTAATCATTTCTGCATGCAGCGAAAGCCGCCAGCTTTCGGAAATGCCCGAATACGAAGGGGCATGGTTGGTTGCCAACAACATCGAAACCATCATGAGTGATTCCGCACTGGTGCGGATCAAGCTTACTGCCCCTAAACAGTTGGAGTACAAACGTGGTGATCGGGAGTTTCCCGATGGTTTGCACATGGATTTCGTGGAGGCAGACGGACACTCATCCTCTACTGTTGATGCTGAGAAGGGATACTACTATATGGATACCGAACTGTGGAAAGTAGTAGGTAATGTAGTGTTGCAGGGGTTGGATCAAGGCGAGCGGTTGACGACCGAGGAGTTATGGTGGGATCCGGGAAAACGCGAGGTTTTCACAGAGGATAATATTCAGGTGACCATTCGGGAAGGTAATGAGGTGCTGACAGGCTATGGGCTGAAGGCGAAGCAAGATTTTTCTGAATATGAGCTGAGTGAGATCACGGGTGAATTCAGCGTAGAAGAGGATGAGGATGAACGGGAAGTTGTAAACCAAGAGGAAGAATGAAACTGCTTGATGTCTTGATTTTAGTATTTGCCAGTTTGTTTCTCATGATTGGCGTGCACCAAGGACTCCAATTTGGCTGGGGCAATTCCTACTTTTTTTTCATGTTTTCGGTAGGCCTTGTATTTTTATACAGCTACCGACGTCAGCAGCGTGTACAGGCCGAAGAGGAGGAACCTCAGAAACCCAAGGGCACAAAGCGAACGGGTAGCCGTCGCTAACTTTCATGGACCCTACCCTTACGGTTATTATTGTTTCTTTGGTGCTTTCGGCCCTCTTTTCGGGTATAGAAATCGCCTTTGTTTCCTCTGACAAGCTCCAGATAGAACTCCAGCGGCAAAAGGGCCACTGGGCAGGCAAAGTTCTCAGTACTTTCCTTCAACAACCTTCGCGGTTTATCGTCACCACGCTAATAGGCAATACCATCGCTTTGGTGATTTACGGATCCTTCATGGCTTCGGCCATAGATCCTTGGCTAGCTACCCATCTGCCTCCCTTTTTGCAAGGGGGTATTAGTCGGCTGGTGATTCAAACCATCCTCTCCACCTTGCTGGTACTGGTGGTGGCTGAGTTCACTCCAAAAAGCGTATTCCTGCTCAATCCCAATGGGCTGCTGAATCGCCTGGCCTTTGTAGTCCGGTTTTTCTATCTCTTATTTTGGCCCTTCGTTCGGGTGGTGGTTTGGTTGAGTAGAGTCTTGATCGAGAAAGGGTTCCGGCTCAATTATGCAGAAAGCCAACCTGTGTTTGGACTCACCGACCTCAACGTGTTTATATCTTCCAATGTGCAGGCACGTACCGAAAGTGGTGACAATGTAGAGGTGAATTCCAAGATTTTCAGCAACGCGCTTGAATTCAAAACGGTGAGGGTGCGGGAATGCCTGGTACCCCGCAATGAAATGGTGGCCGTGGACGAATCCGATGATATTGAGGTCCTCCGGGAAGCTTTCATTGAATCTGGACATTCCAAGGTGTTGGTGTATCGCGAACACATCGACAACATAGTGGGCTATTGCCATTCGCTCAAATTATTCAGAAAGCCCCAAGCGATTGTAGACATAATCAATCCCATCACATATGTTCCGGAAACGGCGCTAGCCAATGAGCTGCTGGTGCAACTAATTACCGAACATAAAAGTGTTGCCCTAGTGGTGGATGAGTTTGGTGGCACCAGTGGAATAGTGACCGTTGAAGATTTGATTGAGGAAATTTTTGGCGAAATCCAGGATGAGCATGACGACGAAGACTGGGTGGAGCAACAGCTGGATGAGCTCAATTGGCTGTTGAGTGCCCGTCATGAGATTGACTACCTGAACGAGAAGTACCACTGGGAGCTTCCAGAGGGTGATTATGACACTCTTTCGGGGCTTATTTTGTCTGTCCACGAAGACATCCCACAGATTGGAGAGGTTATCCGAATGGACCGAATGGTGTTTACGGTGGAGTCTATTCAGGAGACCCGAATTGACACCGTAAAGCTGACCTGGCTCGAACCCCTTCCAGCGGTTGAATAAGCTAGCTTTTTCCTCATTTTTCTTGTCCAAATCTCATTTTGAATTCTGGAAGGGATCGGTTTATTTTGCGGTCCTTTTAATACCACCATTATGGCCTTATTAAACAGAATTCGTGAACGTTCGGGATTAGCCGTGGGCATCATCGCTTTTGGTCTGATACTGTTTTTGTTGGGAGCAGAGTTCCTCAACCCTGCCTCATCTTTTTTCAATAGCAACGATGTGGGAGAGATAGATGGCGTGGCCATTTCGCCCCAGCGCTATCAGTCAGAGATCGACAACCAAAATCGGCTCTTCGCCCTAAGAACGGGCCGCAATCCTAGCAGCGAACAAGAAACCAGTCAAATTCGCAACCAAGCTTGGTTGCAGTTGATCACCGACGTTGCCTTTGGTGCGCAGTATGACGCGCTGGGTGTGGTGGTAACCGAGGATGAAGTGTATGACATGGTACAGGGCAATAACATTGACCCCACAGTGCAGTCGTACTTCCGCAATCCTCAAACGGGTCAGTTCGATCCTAATTTTGTGCAGCAGTATTTCCAGGGTTGGGATAACCTCCCTGCCGATGAGCGTGCTCGCTGGCAAGTAATTGAAAACACTATTGTTGATGGCCGCCATCGTCTTAAGTACGAGGGTTTAGTTATCAACTCTACCTATGTAACTAGCGCCGAAGCGAAGCGTGACTACGAGCAGAAAAATGCAGTGGCTGAGGCTCGTTATATGTACGTGCCATACTATAGCATCCCGGATTCGGCAATCTCTATTTCCGATAACGATTTACGGAGCTACTACAACGAGCATAAGGAAGAGTACAAGGTAGAAAACGAAACACGTAGCATTAGTTACGTACGATTCCCTTTGGTAGCCTCAGTAGAGGACAGCGCTCAGGTACGAGAGGAAATGACCAATCTGGCGAACGACTTCCGTACAGCAGAGAACGATTCCACATTCGCTCGTCGCAATTCTTCCAGCCGGATAGGCTTCTACGAACGTTACACCAGGGCCAATATGCCTGCCGTGTTTGATGATCAAGGCGACTATATGCAAATAGGCGATGTGGTAGGCCCGGTATTAGAAGGTTCTAACTACGTGGTATACAAGGTATCTGATATATATGAAGATACAACCGCGGTAGCCCGCGCTAGCCACATCCTGATTCGGAATGAATCTGGTGATGATGCAGGTAAGGATGCGGCCCGTGAGCAAGCACAAGATCTGATTAATCAGATTCGTGGTGGTGCAGACTTTGCTGATTTAGCGGCGGAGTTTGGTACGGACGGTACCGCACAGCGTGGAGGAGATTTGGGTTGGTTTGATGAGAGCACCATGGTAGCTGAATTTTCGGAAGCGGTGTTTGGTTCTAGCCGCACAGGCCTGGTCAACACTCCTGTCGAAACACAGTTTGGCTTCCACGTAATTGATATCACCGAAGCGCCTCAATACACGGCCTATAAGCTGGCAAAGGTAGACTTGGAAATAACGGCTAGCACCGCTACAGAAGATGAGGCCTACCGCAGTGCTGATGGTTTGCGCGCCAATGCAGGGGGTAACTTAAGCGGATTCGAGAATGCTGCCGTGGCAGCCGGAGTACAAATCTTGGCGGCTGATAATATCGATGCCAATGCCTATAGTGTATCAGGGATGAACAATGCTCGCCAAATGGTGCGCTGGTTATTCAACGATGCTTCAGTAGGTGATGTAGCAGACCAAATCTTTGAGGCTGGCGACGCTTACGTAGTATTGGCCATGTCTAGCATTCAGGAAGAAGGTTACCTGTCTTTTGAGGCAGTACGCACCCAAGTAGAAGCGGCCGTACGCAAAGACAAAAAGGCGGAGGCCATCATTGCTAAGCTGGGTGATGTGCAAAACAGCACCATCGATGATCTGGCTGCTAGCTACGGTACAGATGCTACCGTAAACTCATCTACCAATCTGCGATTGAACAGCAATTCAATGGTGGGTATTGGTTTTGCCCCCATTGCTTTGGGAACCACTTTTGGCTTGGAAGAAGGTGAGATTTCTGCTCCTATTCAAGAAACCAATGGCGTGGTAGTAGTACAACTGGAAGCTAAGGTTGCTGCTACTGAGCAAGGAGCTTATGACAGCAATCGCACCGCCCTGATGAACCAGCAACGTTCTGCTAACACTGGAGCTATTGCCCAGTCCATCGAAGAGCAGGCTAAGATCAAAGATCAGCGGTACGTGATTGAGTAAATCATAGGTTCGCCTGAGAATAATAGAAGCCCCCGAGCCATGATCGGGGGCTTTTTTCGTGGGGATCGGCAGTAGAATCCTCCTTTTTGAGCCAAACTGTGTTGTTTTTAAAAACAGGCTTCGTATCTTTGCCGTCCCAATTAGGGATCGGGATGTAGCGCAGTCCGGTTAGCGCACCTGCTTTGGGAGCAGGGGGTCCTAGGTTCGAATCCTAGTATCCCGAC
>DMST01000234.1:0-1871 GCA_003454975.1 Cytophagales bacterium
CGGGGGGCTGGCAAAACTGGCAGACCGTAACGCACACGGTGAACTTACCTGCCGGACCTCAAAATCTAGGTATCTACGCCTATGCTGGCGGCTTCAACCTGAACTACATCGAGATCAGCAACGGAGCTAGCCAACGGAATTTTGCTCCACAAGCAGAGTTAGACCTGCCTAGCCGTACCGTTTCAGTGTTTCCGAATCCCTCGGCAGGTGCGGTGCATGTTCAGGTAGCCGGTTGGGCGACGCCACCTAGCCTCACCGTGACCGACCTGCAAGGCCGGAGGGTTCGCCAGCAAGCCGCCGTGACCGGAGCACTCACCCTTCATGAATTACCTCAGGGGATTTACTTGGTGACCTTGGCGAACAACGAAGCCCGTGAGGTGGTGCAAGTAGTAGTCAGGTAAGCTAATCATTTACGCAATACTCCCAACTCCCAAGCCAGATTCGCTCTGGCTTGGTTTTCATGACTTTCCAGGAAAGCCTCTGTTTTGTAAATCCTCAGCATCCCTAGGAAATGCTTCAGTACCTTCCTCCGACCTTGTCGATATAGTGGGGCGGGGTAGATGCGGTATTCCTGCCTGACCTGCTGGGTATATTCCACATACCGTTCCCGGCCTTCCCCCAGTATACCCAAATCTATATCCAGCAGCAGATTGGTGTCCGGATCCTCGTGGGTTTCGTGTCCCTGGGTAGCCCGAATGTGAGCATCTATTCGCTGGGTGTTTCCAACTGAGAAGCCCATCTTTTGTAAGCGGGCCATCGCCAACGCCGCGCTTTTGGCCTCGTTGTCCTTGCGCTTGGGGTTGTAAATGATATCGTGATAAAACACCGCTGCCACAAAGGCTTCCCAGTTCTCGAAGCTTGCCCGGTGCTGTTCCCCTAGCTGTAGCATATACTCCAAGTGAGCCAAGGTGTGATAGTGCCGGTGTTTTTCCTGATAATGAGCGACCAGTTCCTCCCAATATTCCTTATGTAAGGGATTTTCCTGTGTTAGTTGATGCCAGTGTTGAAGAAGATAAGACATATCAAAGGCCTAGGTACGAAGTACAACTTAGTTGGAGCATAGAATGTGTATGTAGCGCCAGGTGAATTTCGAAAATGAAACCGAATATCAGGGGTAGAAAGAAACGGATACCCAACAGAACCTCCAACTTCGAACTTCGAACTTCCAACCTCCAACTTCGAACCTCGAACCCCCAACCTCCAACCTCGGGCTTCGTCCACTTGCCGATCATCAGGAACCATGCGGACTCATCGCGGTTAAATTCCCAATTTGTTGCCAATAACCAATCCAACGACTATGCTACGTAACGTTTTGATGTTACTCGGGCTGACGCTTTCGTTTGCGGTCTCGGCTCAAGAAAAATACTTTCCCGCCCGCGGCGCCGAATGGGAAACCCGTACTCCCCAAAGTATGGGATTGGATGCGCAAGGCATTCAGGAGGCGGTAGACTTTGCTGAAGCCAACGAATACAGCGGTTCAAAGGACCTGCGCCAGGCCATTCTGCAAGGCTTCCTGCGGGAGCCCGATCATGATATTCTTGGACCCACCAAAATGCGCGGCGGACCCGCGGGTATGATCATCAAGGACGGTTTTGTGGTGGCCCAGTGGGGCGACGTGAAGCGCGTGGACATGACCTTCTCGGTCACCAAGAGCTACCTGAGTACGGTGGCAGGCTTGGCCTACGACGATGGCCTGATTGATGTGAACCAGCCCGTCGCCAACTGGGTGTGGGACGGTACTTTTGACGGGGAGCACAACAGCAAGATCACGTGGGATCACCTGCTGACCCAGTCAAGTGACTGGAGCGGAGCTTTGTTTGGCCTCTACGACTGGGCGGACCGCCCACCCCGCGAAGGCGGTATCGATGAGT
>DMST01000234.1:1930-6755 GCA_003454975.1 Cytophagales bacterium
GCCGGGCACGCACTACAAGTACAACGATGTGAGGGTGAATGTGCTGGCTTATAGCCTGCTGCAGGTATACCGCAAGCCCTTACCTCAGGTAATCAAGGAGCGCGTGATGGACCCCATTGGCGCCAGCACTACCTGGCGGTGGTACGGGTACGATAATACCTGGGTGAACGTGGACGGCGCTTGGGTGCAAAGCGTAAGTGGTGGCGGCCACCACGGCGGCGGCCTGTTCATCTCCGCCGAAGACCACGCCCGCTTTGGCCTGCTGTACCTCAACGAAGGTCAGTGGAACGGTGAGCAACTCATCTCCTCAGACTGGGTAGAGATGGTGCAGCAGTCCTCTGAAGCCAACAGCAGCTATGGCTATATGTGGTGGCTCAATCGGGGTGGCCGGCAATGGGACGTGGTGAAGGACGAGAGTATATACTACGCGGCTGGTTTTGGTGGCAACTACATAGTGGTAGACAAGGCCAACGATATGGTGATTGTGACCCGCTGGCTAGAACCCAGCAAGCTAGGTGAGATGATGGAGCTAGTGCGCGGAGCGGTGAAGTGATTTACTAAAGCCTATGGAAGCTATTTTCTCCATAATAACCCTGCTGGGTATTGTAGTTCCCATATTTTGGGGATTGGTCAAATTCCTGCGAAGGTTCGTAAAGCCCAATATTCAAGTCATCGAGAACCCCAGAATTGGGGTTTTCCCCTTTGTAGGGGACGAATTGGCCCAAGAACTGCTGGAACAAGACCAACGGGTGTATTTAGAGCACTTCAAAGATGGGGAGGTAGTCCTGGTGAAGACACCGGCTGAATTGAGGGAGCGTATCACTGAGGGATATTATGATCTGGTGCACCTGCTCATCCGGGTAAACGCGGATAGCAGAATTGGCGTAGGGGAGGAAACCGAGCCGGTGGTTAATCTCATCTATGACCTGATGGATACGAAAACATCCCATGTCATCTTTGCCCAGGAAAACGATCCAGAGGCAACCATTCTCACGGAGGGCACCGAATTTTCTAAGAACCTGGTTATTACCATTAACCGGAATGGAGAGGCTTTTCCTACCTTTTTCCGGCAGCTGTATGGTCTTTGTATCCAAGGGATTCCCTTTGGTGAGGCCTGGGTGCAGCTAGCCTCTCAGCTTCCTCCCACGGCTAGTATGAATCGGCCCGATTGCCTGATGCTATTAAATGCACCCAATAAGGTGTTGGGGCCGGAGTCTTAATCTCACTTTGTTAGGTCAGATAAATACCCCTTCAAGGGTTGTGATTTGAAATAATAAGTGTTTCATATTCAGGTATTTATGGCTGGATGAATGGTGTTTTAAAACTCCGGTAGGGCAGTGCCAGTCCAACATAACAAAGTAGGGTTAAGGTCTGTGTCAGGTAAAGACGTTGAAAAGCAGTCTCTTCGGGGGCTGCTTTTTCTGTTGCAAAACAGAACTAGCGTGCCATACTATAGTTCTCCTAACCACTGGAATTTCCTGTTTTCGAGCCCCTCGGTAGCAGGAATCTGTAGATAGATTCATATTCAGTAAATCGTATCCAAGTATCAGTAAACTGATTAATAAGGAAGCCTGGTGTACCCGTGATCTTTGTAGTGTTAGATAATCACAAACCAAAATCTACAGATCATGAGTAAAGTAATTTTAGTGACAGGAGCCAGTTCGGGCTTTGGCAAGTTTACCGCCCTCGAGCTCATCAAAAAAGGATACACCGTGTACGGTGCCGCTCGTCGGTTAGAACAAATGAAGGAGTTGGTACAGCAGGGTGGGTTCGCCATCAAAATGGATGTAACCTCCGAGCAATCCGTAGCTGATAGCATTGCTACAATCATCAAAAAAGAAGGCAGGATTGATGCCTTGGTAAACAACGCCGGGTATGGGGCCTATGGATTTATAGAAACCACTAACATAGACCAGATGAAACGGATGTTTGAGGTGAATGTGTGGGGAGCCATTCGTGTTTCGCAGCACGTATTACCGCACATGCGCAAAGCCCAGTCCGGTAGTATCATCAACATCAGCTCTATTGTGGGCAAGGTAAGTACTGCCTTTTTGGGCTTTTATGCTGCCTCCAAACATGCGGTAGAAGCCATTTCTGACGCTATGCGGCAAGAAGTGGGGCGTTTCGGGATCAACGTGTCCATCATAGAGCCAGGAGCTTTCAGTACTGGGTTTGACGATGTAGTGCTCAAGGAACTGGAAGAGGTGCATCCTGGTCCGGCCTATCAGCCTATCGTAGATAGCTTCATTCCTTACTTCAGGAATATGTACGAGAAAGCGCCTACTCCTGAGCCGGTAGTAAAAGCCATAGTGTCGGCCATTGAAAGCAAAAAGCCCAAGACCCGCCAAGCAGTAGGTTCTGATGCCAAGGGAGGAATCATGATGAAGGGCCTGCTAGGCGACCGCACCTTTGATAATATTATGTTGGGCCAAATGAAAATGAAGTAAGACGATGAAAGAGCTAAAGGACAAAGTAGTCGTTATCACGGGAGGTGCCACAGGAATCGGGTACTCTTTCGCGAAGCAATTTGGAGCAGAAGGTAGCAAGGTGGTCCTGGCAGGCAGACGCATGAACCGGGTAGATGAATCAGTAGACGAGCTGATCAGGCTGGGGATAGATGCGACGGGTACACGCTGCGACGTAGCCTCTGAAGAGGACGTAAAGGCTTTATTACACTATACTCTGGATTTTTACGGTAGGGTAGACGTGCTGATCAACAATGCAGGCGTGGGCACTGCTCAAAAACCTGCCTACGAGATGACTCCGGAGGACATCCGGTTTGCCTTTGATGTGAACGTTTTCGGGGCCTGGAACGGGGTACGCGTGTTTGCCAAGCATATGATTGCGCAGGGGCAGCCATGTGCCATCTACAACGTAGGCTCGGAGAATAGCTTTTTCAATGCCGTGCCCCAGGGGGCTGAGTATGTAGCCAGCAAGCATGCGCTGCACGCCATGACGGTGGCCCTGCAAGAGGATACGCCGGATTTTCTGGAGGTAGGATTGATTTGCCCCGGATTGGTCAATTCTGAACTCGGCGATGGTATCGCTATTGGTATGGATACAGATAAGTACACCGCCATAGCCATGGAGCAAATCAAAGCGGGTAAGTTCTACATTGTGTCGCATGCCTACAACATGCATTACATAGAGGAACGCCACCAGTTGGTGAAGACCGCTTACGAACAGTATGCGCCACGCTATGAGAACGACCAGGAATTTGATGTGCGTACCCTAATGGCCCAACAGGGCTAAGGGGGCTCAACTTCCGGGGTTTCTCACGTCAGAAACCAGGAAACAGCAACCGAAGGATAACCGGGCTACGCATGGGGCGCCCCAGCCCAACCTACGGTGCTTTGTGGAATGGAAATGGAGCTTTTCTTGATACAGATGATCTTTTAATTTTACTATGCAATTGATTCATAGGCCGTTATTTAGGCCCAACGTGATAGGATATGGAACAGGTGACGCATTTTGAAACGCTTCACGATATGCACCAAGTCCTGGGGCAGCAAGTGAAGCACCCCTTGGTGAGTGTGGTCGATTTTTCCAAAGTGGAGTTTGGACAGGTGGCCAATATGAAGATATCTACGGGGTATTATTCCATCATGCTCAAAAATCTGTGTCCGGGAGCCTTGCGGTATGGCCGCAACTATTACGACTTTCAGGACGGTTCGTTGATATTCGTAGCTCCCAATCAGGTTGTAACCCTGGTCAATCCAGACATCAATCAGGATGTTTTTGGCTGGGCGCTGTCCTTCCATCCAGATCTAATTCGAGGTACCACCTTGTTCTCCAAGATGAAAGAATACTCCTACTTCAACTACAGCACCTTTGAGGCGCTGCACCTATCGGATAAGGAGAAGACGAAGCTAGACGATATTGTGGAGGACATAGACGCGGAGCTAGACCAACAGATTGACAAGCACAGCAAAACGCTGATTGTATCGGCGATTGAGTTGTTTCTCAACTATTGCAATCGCTACTACGATCGGCAGTTTATCACCCGCACAGAGTCGAACAAGGGAATTATTGGCGAATTTGAGACTGTCTTATCTAAATACTTTGAGGGCGGTCCCGTCCAGGAAGAGGGCTACCCCTCGGTGCGGTACTTTGCCGACCAGTTAAACTTATCGCCCAACTATCTGAGTGACTTGCTGAAAAAGGAAACCGGCAAAAACGGGACGGATCACATCCAATACCACGTGATTGACTTGGCTAACAACAGCTTGCTGAGCACACAGTCTACCGTGAGCGAAATAGCCTTTCAACTCGGCTTTGAGTACCCCCAGTATTTCAGCAAGATGTTTAAGAAGAAGACGGGCATGACGCCCAACGAATTTCGGATGGCGGGGTAGGCTATAGGCTCGTCATAGTACGTAGCGCTGTGTGGTGATTTGATTGAAAGCCAATAGGTTGCCGGGAGCTTCTCCTGATTTTCCCTAACTTTTATCAGCTTTTAAGAATCACCCACATCTACATGTATCCTCTATGGAAACGCTTTCCAAAGCAGCAACCCTTTCCGATGAGTTGGCCCCCTATGCGGCCACCTGGGACCGCTTGTACGCCCGGTTTGCTTCTGCCATCAAACTAGTAGAAGAAATGCTGGGCGTTGCACCCAACAGCTTTATCTATTCCGCCATTTGGGAGCCGGGCTTTGTGTCCGAAAACCTGATAGTACCCTCCATGCTTAATCTACCCAAGAGCCTGATTTTCGACCATCGGGTGTTTGCCTGGATGGGGCAAGCCATCTACCATTCCAGCAAGGCGGCCGATTGCCCGTATTGTACAGCGCATGGCTGCCTGTTTGCCATGCGACGGGGCTCGG
>DMST01000234.1:6779-7347 GCA_003454975.1 Cytophagales bacterium
GACGGGGCTCGGCGGAGGCAGATTTTGTGCAGCCTACTGCCGAAAAAGAAGCCTTAATTCGGCAGGTAGCCGAAGGTCTGAGTACCGTTCCTGCCAGTCTTTCACCTGCCGTCAAAACCCAGTTTGAGGCAGCTTTCTCTAAATCCGAAGCGTACTGGATCGTGTCTGCTGTTGCCATGATGGGCTACCTAAACAAAGTAATGGACAGCATGGGTACACCCCTGGAGGCGGATGCGTTGCAGGTAACCCAACGGGTACTCAAGGACGAAGCCTGGGATGCGGGCAAGCACCTTACCGAGGCGGCCGCAGCCGAAGAGGTTGACGAGGCCGCCGCTACCCGAAAGGATTCGCTCACTACCATCTTCCGTGTTATGCGGTTGGCACCACAGGCCATTCGCTTAGAAAGTGGCTGGACTCAGGGGGTACCCAAAGGATTGACTAGGGTGCAAGACCACCTGAAGCAGCAATTGGGCTATGATTTCCCCATCCTACGCCATATAGCCTCTGGTCGGCAGCTGCGCAGCCTGGCCGCCGTTCTGCTGCATAACCTGAAACCGGAGGGAAGCAC
>DMST01000234.1:7389-35951 GCA_003454975.1 Cytophagales bacterium
GGAGGGAAGCACCACTGGAGTAGCGGTAAAGCCTTTGGCCGGGTTGGTGTATGCCAATACCGTTTTCAGCCCGCATGTGAAGGCCATCGCTACCGGATTGTTGCCCTTGGGAGGCGATCCGTCAGCTGAAGTGGTAGAGGCAATGGAGGCCTTGGGCTACGGCGAGATACCTACGCCGGAAAGATATGCAGAGCAAATCCGGGACTTGGCAGCTTTGCCAGGGCTAGGAGAGGTAGAGGCTTCACTTTTGCTATTCGCAAAGACCATCTCGCCGAGTCCTACGGAAGTGCCTGCGGAGTTAATTGGCTTGCTCATGGAGAAGCTAAGCCCAGAGCAAATTATTGAAATGGTGACTTGGGTAGGAATATTGGGGCTGTTGCATCGCTTGGGTGCCTATTACGAGCAATAGCAGTGGGCTATCTTGGGCAAGATTGAGGCCGATTCGGATGCTGAATCGGCTTTCATGCGTTTTGCTAGTAACTTAATGAGCCACCGCAATCCAACCCAGAGATTCCGTACTGAAGCGCTTCTCTTGGTAGCCTTTGGCCACTGTTATCGTAACCTCGAAGCCAGTATTGGTGACATTTCGCAAGCGTATACTGGGTAAGTCAGGCCCTTCGTAGGTCTGAATTTGAGCAGAAATAACCGGGATCATACCCGCCGGGAATGGCTGAGGATAGGTAATGGTGTACCAGGGCTGTGCATCTTTGATGGTAGAGGTGAAGTTGTCCACTTTTCCGGATTGTACAATAAATGACATGTAGAATTGCTTTGGGTTGGATAACTCAGGAGTAATACTCCTTACCTACATAAATAGCAACCCACCAGTGGCCCTGCTAACCTGCTTTTATGCTGAATCAATATTCAAGGAGTGGCTTTTTTGCCGCTCTGCGCAATCGCTATCTATCATTTACCCAAAATGACAATTGGAAGTCTGCCGTTACACAGGCGAGGTCTAGGCTCACAAAAGGGAAATATGTATCTTTCCTGAGTAACCATTTTTTACTCTAAACCATACACCCATGAACCTCGGTGCTTTTTCTATTAGTCTGGCTGTGAAGGACTTACAAGCTTCTAAGGCCTTTTATGAGAAACTTGGTTTTGAATCTTTCGGTGGTTCCGAAGAGCATAACTATCTCATCTTGAAAAACGGAGAGCATGTGATTGGCCTTTTCCAGGGCATGTTCGAGCACAACATTCTTACCTTCAATCCCGGCTGGAATCAGTCCGCCCAAGAGACCGCTGAATTTACCGACGTCCGGGAAATTCAAAAGAAACTGAAAGAGCAGGGCGTAGAGTTTGAGAAAGAGGCGGATGAGTCTACCTCCGGTCCGGAACACTTCATTTTAATTGATCCTGACGGTAACCCTGTCATGTTGGATCAGCACAGATGAAACTACCCTTCGAGGAATGAAGTTTAGAGGTCGGAAGATCGAACATAACCAGTTCGATCTTCCGGCTTCGGCTTTCAAATAATCGAATCAATAGTCAATCGAACCAATCTTAGAAAGAATGGCATTCGCCTGGTCAAACTCATCCTGGATCATGGTATGGCCCATTCCGGGGTAAATCTTGTACGTTAGGCTAGCCCCCATTTCCTCCAGTATCGTTTTGCTTTCTTCCAATCGGCTCTTGGGTACATGCGAATCCTGATCGCTACAGCCCATAAAAATGGGTGTGTCCTGAAAGCTACCAGAGTAGTGTTCGCGATAAATCCGGTCCCCAATTAGCCCTCCGGAGAAGGCAATAATGCCGCCCCATCGTTGGGCGTTGCGAGTCGGAAACTCCAAGGTAAGACATGCGCCTTGGGAGAAGCCAACAAAGGCCACTTGGTGGGCTTTAAATCCCCGCGTTTGCAGATCGGCCCAAAGGCCGTAATATAGATCGATGGCCGAGTCCAGGCCGGGTTGATTCTCCTGAATAGGCGCTATGAAACTCTTCGGATACCAAGTATGCTGATCTGCTGCCGGCGCTATGAGGGCAAAGCCTGCCAAAGCCAGGTGGTTGGTGAGATCCAGGATGTTCTGAGGAGCCGCGCCACGGCCGTGGGTCAGGATAGCTACTTTCTTAGCCGTTTCTAGTGGCTGGCCCGCATATACTACCTGGGCAGGCGAGTGATTAAGTTGCATAGTCTTTTTGGGGTTCGACTTGGTAAACTGACCGACGAGAGGATTGTTGCTGTTGCCTACCGGCCAGAAGATGGTGCATCGCTCCATTGGCATGGGGTTTGTAATATGGCGATCATCATCAATCAGCTTGAGTATGCCTATCCGATTGCTTATCCCATTTGCTGTATTCCTTTGCTTGAATGCACCCTCTATCCTGCAGGCCCAAAAACACGGCCATTTCGAGATACAATTTGCCGAAAGTCTATCGCTAGAGCCTGCCGGGTTTGTGATGTTTTTTCCTCAAGGTCTGCTTACTAGAACGGAGGAGGGGCTTCAGTTTTTTCCTGCGGAAGAAATTGCTACGGTGCAAGGCACCACGCAGAGGAACCGGGTAGTAGACGTACAACACTTCTTACAGGAGGAGACCAAAAGGATTTGGTTTGTTCCCATCCATCAGGAGAAATATGTTTGGCTGCACCGGTTTGGCAAGACCAACCGGATGGACATATGGGCCGAGCGCTGGTCTAATACGCTTACGATCATCCCTCCCGGAAGCCCCATCGGTATCCCTTTGCCTTTTCCGGGCAAAGATTTCTTTTACCAAAAAGATGGGGGAGCAATGACTCACCTGGAAGTCAGGCAGGTCTATAAGGATGTGAAGGATCGGGAAAATTTTCGGGCCAATGCAAAAGCCCGTAAATACGCCAGAGAGGCCATAGAATTGAACCGCGAGGCAAAACGCCTATTCTGGGGCGGTTTAACCTTTTTCGTAGTGGGGGGTGTTTGGTCCATGCTGGATCCCACTACCAAGTATGTACCCATCACGAAAGGATACGTGGTCAATAGTTTTGGTTGGTTAATGAGTACCGGGTCTATCCATGCTTTCCACAAAAGCGATCAGATGATGCTGAAAGCCTTATTGGCTTATAAGTGAGCGATTGGTTTCTAGGATTCAAGTTTGATTAAAATGTTCATAATCAAATAAAATATGTTGTTTTTGAGTTTTTATTATGGTGTTTATAGAGGAAAAATGATGTGAAATTGTGTTTTGGCATGGTGTTGGAAAAGAAGTAGTCATCGCGCAACGATTATTAAAGTTTACGACCATGACCAAGTCCTCTTTTCCTCTAACCAAAGTCCTCGGAGTATTTTTCCTGCTCACCGCAGGCTTTTTTTCGGAAGCTCAGGCACAGTCCCAAACTACCTACCGCGGAGATATTGCCGTATATCTTAAGGACGGTAGTGTTGAGTACACAGATCGTGTAAGCCTGGGATACAACCACGTACGGTTAGGCAAGTTCAATGAGAGCTTTAAAATAGATGCCGATTGGGTGGAGTATGTAGATATTATCACCAATCAAGGCAAGGAGTTACACTTGATTCAGGCGGAAGTAGAGTCCAATTTATGGGGTCTTTTCCCCATGGTGAATAAGGCTTGGCTCAAACAATACTGGGCCTCTGAGAGAATAGAGCTATTCAAACTGGAAGAAATTCGTTTCGATGCGCCCGCCTATACTCCCTATGGCAACTGGGCGGGCAATGGCTACAGCCAGTCTGTCAAATACTTTTACCGTAAAGACGGGGGCCAGGTGAAAACCCTGGATATAAATCTCGTATTGGAAGATGTGCAAGATAACCCTGAGGCCTATGCGTTGGCCGAGCGAGCGAAGAAAATGCGTACTACTGGTCAAGTGCTGACTGGGGTAGGGCTCGCAGGTATATTAGGTGGTACCTACGTATACCCTGAACTAGCCGAAAGGAACAGCGACGTGCAGTTGGGCATGGCCTTAAGTGGCTTGGGTGTGTTCACGGTTGGGGCTATTATGAGCATTCCGATGCGTGCCCGAATGCTCAAGGCGCTGAGGGCTTACGAATGATCTTTTGAGATTAGCACATACGATAACCCCAAAGCCCCGGCAGAAACCCCGGGGCTTACGTTTTTCACTCCACCAGGATTGTCCTCGGAAGGAACTAGCCCGGGTTAAGTCCTAATCTTTGCTTGACCTTTTCTGAATTGAGCTCCCGGTAGGCATCGTTTCCGATCCAGCGAGCGGTAGCGTCATCATCCTGAGTTAGGGCTTGGGCACAAGCCAGGGCGTGAGGATGCAAAAAGGCGGAACGTTTCCCAATCTGCCGCAAGGCCCAGTTCACCGCCTTCTTCACAAAGTTGCGATGGTCTTGGCGGTGCTGCTCAATTAGGGGTAAGAAGTCTAAAAAGCCTTCATCAGGATCCTTCTTCCGGTGTACGGCTAGCCAAGCAATGAGCACAAAACCAGAGCGTTTTACAAACTCCTCTTCCCGCTGCACCCATTCGTGAGCTTTGGTATAACCGAAAGGGGAGGGCTCGAAGAGCGCACCCATCAGGTTGTCGCATACGTCCCAAGAGTCAACATCCAGCACCCAGCGTTCCATCTGCTCCTCCGTTACTTGTTTCGGGTCGCCGATGAGTGCCGCCAGGATGCGTGTTTCGCGGTAACCCAGTTGCCATAAAGCTTCGGAGAGGGCTGGCTGGCGCTTGTAGGGCTTAGCAAGCTGCCGGAGGATGGGCATACGAACGCCCAAGGACTTTTCGGCAAGGATGCCAAAGTTCGCCTGCGCCGCACGGTCCTCCGGGCTTTCTAGTGCCTGACATTCAGCCAGTAGTGCTTTTGCCGTCGCTTCAGGTTCAGTCATGAATTCGGTCAATGTGGAGCGCTAACTATACCAAGCGAAGAGTGTTTCTACCCCTCCATTCGGCCCTCTTCTATCGAATATCGTCAGCAGACTCAGTCGCTGATCTCTTCCAGGAATTGGTCCAGAGAGGCCAGCGGCTGGGCACCTACTACCTTGTACTGTTCGTTGATGATCAGGGTAGGTGTACCGGTGATTCCCCATTGGCGGGCATCCGCCAGGTCCTGCATCAGGTCATCCTCATAAGCGCTGGTTACTAGAGCCTCCTCTAGTTTCAACAGGTCCAATCCCACTTCTTTGGCTACTTCCATGATCACCTCCATCTCGCCGATGTTTTTGGTGTCACCAAAGTAGGCCTTCATCATGGCTACATGGAACTCCTCTAACTTACCCTGCGCTCGGGCAAATTCTGCTGCGGTATGCGCATCGTGCGAATTGGAAAGGATTTGTAAATCACCAAAGGGGAGGCCTACCTCTTCAGCACGGGTCTTTAGCCCTGCCAGCATATTGGGTACGTCCGCATCTTTGAAAAAATCGGTCAGTAGCATGCCCTCGTCCGGCGTATCCGGGTGGATTTCCATGCCTTTCCAGGTTATGTTGAGATCGTACTTCTCTTGCAATTTGTGCAAGGCCCCCATGCTTACGTAGCAGTAAGGGCATATGTAGTCGGAATAAACAGTGATATCGATGGCCATGCTCGGCTTCTAATTTTAGATTACCGAGGCAAAACTAAGGGATGCGGGCAATAGTTCCAGCAGAGGAGACTACAGGGAATAACTTATCCTCACCCGGCACTTACCGGATATCAAAGGCTTGGGCAAAACGGAATAGCTCGGCGAAGTTCTTTAGCTGCAGCTTGCGGTTGATGTTCTTTCGATGTTGTTCTACCGTGCTGCGCGAGATGCATAGCAAATCAGAAATCCTGGGGTTATTGGCCCCGTGCACCAGTAAATTAATGATTTCTTTCTCCCGCTTTGTCAACTCGGCAAATTTTGCCAGATTCCTTTTCATGTAGTCATAATCATCCACCACACGAATGATCTTATCCAAGCCTACATCCAGATTCTCAATCCGGTGACTTACATTGAGTAAACTAAGATTATCGATTCGTTTCATGGTGGTGAAATACCACCTGGGTGGCCTACCGGGCTCTAAAGGATGTAACACCCGCTGGAAAAAGCTAAATGCCTGATCTTCGCCATAGGCGGTGAAATGCTCATCAGCCCGCTGAATAATCCGGGGAAGGTCATCCTTGTGTACGGAAGCCTGCAGCCATGCCTGTTCGCCATATTCATGGATTTGCTCCATGACTACCCCATACTCATCCAATACTTCCTGACTTACCTCCTGAATAGAATAGTCCTTGGCGTCGCTTAAATGATAGAAGTCGATCACGTCTCCTATTTCACGCATTTCCAGCTTGCCGTCTCGGACCATCTTATCCAGAGCATACATGTGGGCTTGTGCCCTGTATATTGTATCAGCAGTTTTCATTTAGGTCTTCCCGGCTCTCAGTATAATTCAGTAGTACATTGGGAACGAATTGAGTTCAAATATGGATGCAACTTGGGTATTCTGTAAAATTAAATTCATCGAATTCTTAGAATGAGTCAATAATTACTTGGTATTAATCATCTGTTTCTGAAAAATGCCCAAGCTTGGGTATGTTTTGCCGGTGAGCATTCTGGTTCCTTTGAATCATGATTATTCCAAATTCCCCTACATTTTCAGTACTACCATTTCATGAAGCAGGCCCCGTTCGGTTTGCCTGGTTGTCTTTTCCAGAGTTCTCAACTGAGATTATTGCCTTGCGAGAACAAGTATATGTTCAAGAGCAGGGCATGACGAATCTACCTTTGACCACCCCCAAAGATGAGGGAGGACTCCACTTGGGTGCTTTTATTGAGGAAGAATTAGTTTCCGTAATTTCTGCCTATTCCTACCGTGCTCAGGCCCCCTACCTACAGCAAATCGGCTTACCCAGTCCGTTCAGAAGTGCCACACAGCTTAGTTGCCGGGTCACTTCTCATCCGTGGCGCGGCACTCAGTTAGCCTTGTGGATGGGGTGTAAAATATGGCTGCAGGCAATAGATCTCTGGCAACCTGATTATCACTTTTTAGTGCTCAAGCCACAGCACTTTGGTTTGGCTGCTTATTATAAAAGTGTTGGGTATCGCGATTATACCTCTGAGGAAAACCGTCGGGTTCTGTGGATTCCCCGCGCGCTAATGGCCGAGACGACGGCGGCCATCCAACACCTTTTGGTATCCTCTGAGGCCAAAATGAAAGATCGGTTGTCCGTTGGCTTTACTGTTAATCCATAAGCTATGCTGGTTATGGAGAATAACGTATACCTGGACGCTTTCAACCTGGAGCAGGAACTCCCTCGTCTGCAAAAGCAGTCCCGGTTGTTGTATCAATTGCAGCTACCCGTTTTGCCTGATCTTCCCAAGCCGGAAACGCCCGGCGACTTCCTGGACATTGGCACGGGGCCTGGTGTGTTCTTATCCTTACTGCAAAAAAATCCCGATTTTAAAGACTACCGGTTTACCGGACTGGACCTGTCCAAGGAGCTGCTTTTTGTGGCTAACTTGCACAATAACAATATCCATTGGGTACAGGGTACCGCGTATGCATTGCCTTTTCCTGACGAAAGCTTCGATCTGGTGCATGCCAGCTTTCTGTTCATTCACCTGCTAGAGCCTCAAAAAGCCATGGCAGAGATCCGCAGGGTGCTTAGGCCCGGTGGATATGTGCACTTAGTGGATATTAATGATAGCACCTTCAAAGGAGCAGAGGTGCTGGAAAAAGTGGTGAAGGCACATGGAGAAGTGCATGCTGGTGACCGTACCATAATGAATAAGCTCCCCCGCATGGCCCTAAAAGAGAACCTGAGTTTGGTGCGCCAGATGAAGGTAACGGTGGATAATAGTGGAGACCTGGAGACACCTATTCTGGAAGGGTATCAGCTGCGTTTGCCGCCACAGATGGCTTGGTCACTCCTTAGTTTTATGGGGCAGCGGTCAGAAGTCAAGCAGCTCTATGAGCAAGCAAAGAAGGAATACGAGGAAACCACCCTGCCCTTCGAAATCCAACTACAAACCCAGGTATTTAAGAAACGGTAGCTAAGTCCAGTCCTGAGGAACCCAAAGGTAGTGCTAGGGGAGTGATTGGGATGCTAGCCAGTCGGTCCGCCTATGCACAACCAGCTTCCAAAGCTGAGCTCAACCCAATACAAGCTTATAGCCCGTACCGCGCAGGTTGATGATATTCACTGCCGGATCTTCTTTTAGGTACTTCCGCAGTCGGGAAATAAACACGTCCATACTGCGGGAGTTGAAAAACGAATCGTCTCCCCAAATAGCTAGTAAAATACTTTCCTTGGTGAGCAGCCGGTTGGCATTCTGACAAAAGAGTTTGAGCAGTTCAGCCTCCCGGGCAGTCATCCGTTGGTTTGATGTTCCAAGGCTGAGGGTAAGCCTTTGACTATCAAAATGGTATAGCCCTACGGTGAAATGCGTCTGCTCACCCGTTTCCACATTGGGGAGGAGCCGTTGGTGGCTTAGTAGTACCCGCATGCGCACCATCAGTTCCTCCATACTAAAGGGTTTGCGCAGGTAGTCGGTTCCCCCTGCCTCAAAGCCCTCCACCACATCCTTGCCTTGCCCCTTGGCTGTCAGGAAGAGAATAGGCGTGGTTCTATCGGTTTGGCGGATGGTTTTCGCTACATCAAAACCATTCATTTGGGGCAGCATTACATCCAGAATGAGTAGGTCAGGTGCTTGCCGGTGGTATTGCTTCAGGCCTAGCTCACCGTTTTCTACATGGGTTACCATGAAGCCCTGTGTCTCCAGGGTCTCTTTTAGTACCATGGCCAGGGCTGGCTCATCTTCTACCAACAGTACCTTAGGCATGCTCATTTTGCGGAAGGGTTAGTGTAAAACTAGTACCGGAGTCGGTTGTGGAGTGTAAAGCCACCTGACCGCCCAGGCTCTCTATGGCCTGCTTTACCAAATACAGCCCCATACCGAAGCCCTTTACGTTGTGGGTGCCTGCTTCCGATACCCGGTAAAATTTCTCGAAAACCCGGGCTTGTTCTTCCTCCGGTATTCCCGGCCCGTTGTCTGAAATTTTAATTTGGACCCCACTCTTATTCTCAGAACAGGTCATCTGCACTTCCGGTACCTCCTTGTCATTGTACTTGATTCCGTTGTCTATCAAGTTATCAAGCGCTTGGCGGAGCAGTTGCGGATCGGTGATGATGGTGGACGGAGAATATTGATTCCTTACCATAAATCGTACTTTCTCCATATGCCCATAGGCCAATTCAAGTTCTGCCAGAAAATCATTCCATTGGATAGCCTTGGTGTGTGGGGTAGTAGCTTGTAGATTTTGGGCCCCACGCAATACCTGATCGGCTAGCCGGGCCAGGCGCTGCACTTGCCCCTTGGCCGTCTTTAGGTACCGTTGTGTTTTCTCCCTATCCTCCAGTACGGCATACTTCTCAAACCCTTCATGAATGGCCATCAGAGTGGCAATCGGAGTTTGTAACTCATGGCTGGTATTGTCAATAAATTCGTCTTTCATGCGGGCTAGTCGCTGTTGGGTACGTAGCGTACGCAGCATCACCAGAAATACCCCCACCGTAAGCAACAGGGAAATACTACCGCCCAAAACCGCATACCGGGCTCGCCAAAAGGCGGCTTTCCACAAGGAGTTGTAGGTGGCCTGTACCTTCCATTTCGGGCGCAGCAACTCAGACCTGTGGGCTAGCGTGACAAATCCGGCATGGGCCTGGGAGAGAGGGATGGAATCCAGGGGAATGAAATTCAGCCCGAATTCTGGCAGGCCTCGGTAGCTATTCACTCGGTCGGTGTAAATTTTCCTCAGGGTATCCAGGTTAGTCATCATGCTGCTCAGATGCTCCTGCATCAAATGAGCCAACAAGTCGGTATAATAGAACAAGGTACCCTCTTCGGTATCACTCCGAGCCTGAATCAGTAACCGCCGGCGGATGTATGCCTGGTCGATTTCCGGGAAATGGTCTGTGATAGTATCACTCACAAAACTAACCGAGGACCGCTCTCCTGTAGAATCACGCAGGTGATACACTATGCGTGTAGCCTCGTAAGGGCTGCCTATGGTATCTGCCCAAAGTTCCACCAGATCCTCATTGCCTAATATGAATTCAAACCAATTTACCGCAGAATCTACCCGTATTTCTTTTTCTTCTTGAACCGCCTCCAGAAACCGTTCGTTTAGGTCCACCTTCAGGCGAATGGCCCGGGTATGGTATTCCTGAGAAATCAAATACACCTGAAGGGCCAGTGTGCCCAGCAGGGCACCCACTACGGCAAGGGTGGTGATGTTTTGAGGCCATTTCACAACCCAAAGGTAAAAGGGATACAGGAGGCGGAAAGTACCATTAACAAACCTTTACACTTGTTAACGAGGCCCTTAACCCGGACTTAGTAGGCCGTAGGATACATTTGGGCATCATCAAATCATAGAACAGCATGAGAACATTCCTTTTCAGCCTCACTATTCTCCTCTCATTTTCTTCGGTAGCACAACCGCTTGGGGTAGGCGACCGCTTACCGGATTTTTCTATTCCCAGGGTCAATGGCGATTCACCCATTACGAGAGAATCTTTGAGCGGGCAGGTGGTGATTATTGATTTTTGGGCTACCTGGTGCGGCGGCTGCATGGAGGGGGTGAAAAAGTCTCAAGGCTTGTACGAGACTTTTAAAGGCGATGTAGTCGTGGTGGCGGTGTCAGAGGAGACCCCCGAGCGTATTGCCCAATTTGTTGAGAAAAAAGGCTACACTTACCCTTTCGGAGTGGATGAATCCCAAACTCTCCGGGCCCTGTTTCCTCATCGTATAATTCCTCATGCCGTGCTGGTGGGCCCTACCGGAGTGGTATTGGCCATTACTAAACCCCAGCATATCACCGAAGAGGTGATTCGTGAGGCATTGGCGGGTAATCCTGTGGGGCTACCCCTGAAGAGTGACCTTCTGAATTTCGACTACACTCAGGATTATTTTCAACTAGATTCTACAACCGAAGAAATTTTTACCCTGCAGCCCTCCATTCCGGGGATTAGCTCCTTTTCTCTTCGTCACAGGGGTAAATTTGAAGGACGCCGAGCCAGTATGTTCAATTTCCCCATTGACGGTTTGTACCGCCAGGCCTACCAGACTACGGCCTACCGTATGGTGTACGAAGTAGACGAAAGCCAATTTGCGTATGATGCAGAGGGGAACAAATACTGTATGGATATTGTGGTGCCAGCAGGAGAGCAGGAGCTTTTATACACCACCATGCAAACAAAGCTGGCAGAGTCCTTCAGCATACAGGCAAAGCTGGACTATAGGGAATTGGAGGTGGCCCGGCTATATCTACTAGACAGTACTGCAGCCCCGTTGCTACCTGAGGTGGAAGAATACTTTGGCGTGCAATCGGCCGGTGGCGGTTATTTCAAATCTGAAGGAGCTACCATGGCAGACTTTGCCAGCTATCTGGAATCCTTTGGTGTTATCGGTATGGTGGCCGTGGACGAAACTGGGGATACAGGCATTTATCAGTTCGATTTTGAGTTTCTGCCCGAAGATTCGGAATCCTTCTTTGCTGCCATGGAGGCCATGGGTTTGGGGATAAAGCGTGCTACCCGAGAAATAGAAGTTCTCGTGATTCACGATCCCGCTATCCACTAGTTCTTGACCCTTTCATTCTCTCAGCCATACCGTGCCCGCATGCCCTGGGACTACGTTTTTCCCAGGGCAGCTTTATAGGTATCCAACGCACGTTGGCGAGCCATTTTGTGGTCTACCATGGGTTGGGGGTAGGTCAGGCTGTTGAACTCCGGTACCCACCGGCGGATGTACTCGCCCTTGGGATCAAATTTTTCCGTTTGGCTGTAGGGGTTGAATATCCGGAAGTAAGGTTGCGCGTCCGTACCCGTACCCGCTGCCCACTGCCAGCCGCCGTTGTTGCTGGCTAGCTCAAAATCTAACAGGTGGCGAGCAAACCAAGCTTCGCCCCAGCGCCAATCGATGAGTAGGTGTTTGGTAAGGAAACTTGCCGTAACCATGCGCACGCGGTTGTGCATAAAACCAGTCTGTTTCAGCTCCCGCATGCCTGCGTCTACAATGGGGTAGCCCGTTTGCCCGGTACACCACTTTTCAAAATCATCCGGTGCCTGCCGCCAGGGGATGGCATCGTATTCCGGCTTGAAGGCCTTGGTAACCACGCTGGGGTTGTTAGCCAATATCATCATGTAAAACTCCCGCCAAATGAGCTCGCTCAGCCAGGTGTCGTTTAGCCGAAAGGCCTCCTGTACCGCCTGCCGAATGCTGATGGTGCCAAACCGCAGATGAATCCCCAGTCGGGTAGTACCCCGCACCGCCGGAAAGTTACGCTGCTCCGTATACCGCTTGATGATGCCCTCTGGAAAATCGGCCTTGGGTAGCTCAATATTCGTGGCAGAAAAACCCAGATCTGTCAAAGAGGGTAGGGGAGCAGGCTCCGTCTTGTAAAGGTTCTTGAGATAAGGTCCTGTATCCAGTGGCTGTAGACTCGTCTCGGCCGCTTTACTCAACCACTTCTTCTTGTAGGGGGTGAATACCTTGTAGAAGGGACTGCTATCGGACTTCACTTCCTGCTTTTCAAAGATTACTTGGTCTTTAAAGTGAAGGAATTCAATGCCTTTTTCTTTACAGAAGCCTTCCACCGCCGTATCCCGTTCTTGTGCGTAGGGCTCATAATCCCGGTTGGTATAGATAGCCTTTACATGGTATTCGTCCAGTAACTGCTGAAAGATCTCCAAGGGAATTCCATGTTTAACCACCACGGTGCTGCCCAGTTTGCCAAGCTGTTCATGCAGTGAGGCAATCTGCTGGTGCAAAAAGTTAACCCGGGCGTCATCATTATCCTCTAGTTTTTCTAAGATGACCTTGTCGAAGATGAAGATGGGAAGAACCGGTCCTGCATCACGCAAAGCATAGTATAATCCAGAATTATCTTCTAACCGTAAATCTCGGCGCATCCAAAAAATGGTGATAGGTGTTTGACTCATGTTTTCCCTAACCGAATGTCAACCGAAGGGTTTGATGGAAATATTCTCTTCTTGCTTTTTTAGAGATTCTGGTACCTTACATTTGAACTAAGTCAACATCTCAAACCTCGAGTAATCTTTTTCTACATGAGCGAAGCATTAAGTGTCGGTGGCGAAATTCTTTGGATCGTCTTGGGTTCCTTATTCATGATTGGGGGCATTGTAGGGTGCTTTTTGCCCGTCATCCCAGGTCCGCCATTGGCGTGGTTGGGTCTGCTGATGCTTCAGCTAGGGGAAGAGCCCGCGTTTTCTACCCGTTTTATGTGGATATGGGCCATTGTGGCGGTGGCCGTTACTGCGCTAGACTATGTAATACCGCCCTATGGTACCAAGAAATTTGGCGGTACCAAGTATGGTGTATGGGGCAGTACCATTGGTCTCATTGTCGGAATCTTTTTTAGCCCCTTTTCTGCCCTGCTTAGCATCATGCTGGGGCCCTTGGTCGGGGCCTGGATCGGGGAGATGGTCGGGGGTAAATCCGCCCGGGAATCCATGCGCCCAGCCTTTGGGTCCTTTGTAGGGTTCTTGGCCGGTACCTTTATCAAATTTGTGGCCTCGGCCATCATGACTTATTATTTTATCGCTAGTTTTTTCTAGACACCTAACCATTCTGCAAGGCAGGAGTTCCTTGTATGCATGGCTTGGGAAATTCACTCGTCTTTTGATGTGCTATTTGACCATGCGTGGTCTCAGCTAGCTAGGGCTACGGCAGACCCTCGGCATGCTTGGCGGTATCCAGCGCTGGGTACCGTAGCTGCGGGTATGCCTCAGCAGCGTACTGTGGTCATAAGGGGTGTTCGCCAGGCCGAGAGCCTTGTTTGGGCCTACACCGATGGCCGTTCGCCTAAGGTGTCGCAACTTCAAAGCCAGCCTAAGGCCTCTTGGCTGTTCTACGACCCTAAGGCCCGGGTGCAGTTGGTTATGCATACCCAGGTGCAAATCCATAATGGGGACGAGGTTTCTCGCACCCATTGGGAAAGGCTTAACCCCGTTCAATACAAAGACTACAATACTGCCCAGGCTCCGGGCACTCAAGCCGCTCAAGTGGACTATCTCAATGAGGAATCCTGGGACAGCACGCACTTCTGCGTACTCATGGCAAAAGTACTTACCCTGGAGCTTCTGATGCTTAATTCAGAGGGACATGTACGATTGCATTTTTCCGTTGTAGATGGGATTTGGGTGGGGCAAAAGTTGGTGCCATGAAGGATATTTTCTACATATTTGTTGCAAGCAAACCAGTGGTGTTTTGGAAATAGATGTATTGATTGTCGGTGCCGGTATTTCCGGCCTTTCTTCCGCACTTCACTTGGAACGTGCCGGTAAACGGGTACTGATGCTCGAGGCCTCAGATCGGCCCGGTGGCCGCATCAAAACCGATGAGGTGGACGGCTATCGCCTTGATCATGGATTTCAGGTACTCCTCACCGAATATCCTGAAGCAAAAGAGCAGCTGAATTATAACGATTTGGACCTGCAGGCCTTTCGCCCCGGAGCCATGGTGCTGCATGCCAAAGGCAAAAGCTTGGTGGCTGATCCGTTTCGGGAGCCTACCAAATTGTTTAGCAGTTTGTTTGCTCCGGTAGGTACCTTGCAAGACAAACTCAAATTGCTACGCCTGCGCCGTGACCTGAAGGAGGTACCCGTAGACCACCTTTTTCGGATGCCCGAACTGAAGACCTGGGAGTACCTAAGATCCAAGGACTTTTCCGAGTCTATGCTCTACAAGTTTTTTCTGCCCTTTATGCGCGGCATTTACCTGGAAAAAGACCTGAATACCTCTAGCCGTATGTTTGACTTCGTCTTCAAGATGTTTAGTGAAGGCAATACCACGGTGCCCAGTTTGGGAATGGAAGAGATACCCAAGCAGTTGGTCAATGCGCTGGTACGCACGGAGATCAAGGTAAAAACCAAAGTAATGGCCGTAGAAGGATCTACGGTACGCACCACGCATGGTGAGTTGCTGTCTGCCAAAAAGGTATTGGTAGCCTGCGAGCCCAATGAATTTGTCAATCCTTTCAATCCCGTGGCACCCGATGACATGCACAGCACGGTAAACCTGTACTTCACGGCGGATAAGTCGCCTGAGAGTAAGCCCTATCTGATTCTGAATGGAAGCCGGGAAGGCGTGGTGAACAACGTAGTGGTGATGAGTCAGGTCTCCGATGCGTATGCACCACGAGGCTCTCATTTGATTTCGGTATCCTTGTTGGGCCAGTTTGAATCGGACGATGAAACCCTCGCTCATCATGTGAAATCTGAGCTGAAAACCTGGTATGGCGAGGAAGTGGAAAAATGGCAATTGCTCAAAACCTACCGGATCGATAAAGCCTTGCCTAAATTGAATACCGTGCGCGATCAGGCCCCTTCGGCTAGTTTTAAGATGAATGATCATCTCTTCGCTACGGGCGATTACATGCTTAATGGGTCCATTCACGGCGCGCTGAAGGCCGGTAGGCTGGCCGCAGAGGCTATCCTGGAGGACTTCTAATACTCCCTCGGTTTTGGATTACATCTACGTACTGGACCTGATAGGTACCTTGGTGTTTGCCATGAGTGGTGCCTTGGCGGCTGATGAATACCGTCTGGATTTTTTCGGTGCTTCGGTTATCGCTTTTGTTACGGCTGTAGGGGGTGGTACCATTCGGGATGTGCTCATTGGTAGCACGCCCGTAGGCTGGATGGAAGACCTCAACTACTTGTATTGCATTGGGGCAGGAGTGGTAGTGGCTTGGTTCTTCAAAAGCTGGGTGCAAAAGTTACGGCGCACACTTTTTCTGTTTGATACCATTGGGATTGGAATTTTTACCGTGCTAGGCCTCACCAAGACACTTGGATTGGGGTTGGCTCCCATAGTAGCCTTGCTCATGGGTATGGTGTCGGCGGTGTTTGGTGGTGTGCTACGAGACACGCTTACCAACGAGATCCCACTCATTTTCCGCAGGGAAATCTACGCTACTGCTTGTCTCAGTGGTGGCCTGGTGTATTTGTTGGCCCAGGGAGCTGGCCTGCCTGACCAATGGTGCTTGCTGCTGGGGGCAGGAACTACCATTGCACTTCGTGTACTGGCGGTATTGCGAGGCTGGACTTTAAGGCAATAAAAAAATCCCCGAAGGGATTTTTTTATTAGTAAGCGGGTAACTTCTAAAAAATTAATAGAAATCTGCCAGTACCTTGTCTGGGGCATCCTTCACTTCTTGTCCTAGTAGATGGGTCATTACGCCTTTAGCTTCATCCCACACACGGTCATTGATGCGGTAGTTAACCCGGGGACCATCGATGGTGCCCTGAATAAGTCCTACATTTTTCAATTCACGCAAATGCTGAGATACGGTAGCTTGTGATAGAGGTAATACATCTACTAAATCACCACAAATACAAGGTTGTGACTCCAAGAGCTGTTCTAGGATTGCGATACGTGCAGGGTGACCCAGTGCCTTGGCCAAATTGGCCGTCCGTACCTGGCTTTCAGTAAAGCCTTCTGTTTTAGTTATTCCCATGGGGTCGTCTTTTTTTGTTTATTCCTTAGTCAAATTGTACCACTAAATTAGGTAATTGTTGCTGGAAAACAAGCAGGAAAAAGGGGATTTCATCACATGGATGTCAGATTTTATCGAAGTATTAATGGTGTTGATCGAACAAGAGGGGTAAAATTTGCAATTTCAATTGGCTGTTTTTTAAGAATAATTCTGGTAGAAAAGGCCTAATTTCTAATGCCGAATATTGATCGATTCAGTCTCCTGTAGTCTACTTTAATCGCATGTTATCAATGAGTTAGGTGTTATTTCCCAAGTTTTGGTACAGCTGGATTGGTGAGAGGATGTGTGACAGAGGAATAGTCTTTTTTCGATCACATGTCAATATTCTGGGCTTGTGCCGCCTATGTGACAAACATTTCTCCACAACAATGCGTCAGAACTAAAGACACAAATTAGATTAACATACATGATGCGCACCCTTTTCTTTGCTACCCTATTCGTTGCCGGTGGTTTTATAGCCTGCTCCTCAGGTACGGCCCAATCTGGTGGGCAGACTGCCCGTGAAGAACAACCAAGATTACCGAAATACGGACCCACTTGGGTAGAAGAAGATACGGTACAATTTCAGGTAAGTCTGACGGATTCAGAATGGAAAAATCGACTGAATGAGGTACAATTTCACGTTTTGCGTGAAAAAGGTACTGAGCGTGCATTCACCGGAGAGTATTGGGACAACAAAAAAGAGGGCACTTATTATTCGGCAGCTTCTGGTCAGCCTCTTTTTACCAGTGAAACCAAGTTCAGATCAGGCACCGGATGGCCTAGCTTTTATGAGCCCATTAATAATGATGCGGTGCTTTTGGTCATGGACTATAGCTATGGTTGGAATCGGGTAGAGGTAATTGATAGCAAAAGCGGCTCACACTTAGGGCATGTGTTTGAGGACGGTCCTCAACCTACGGGCTTGCGGTATTGCATGAATAGTGCTTCGTTGGTCTTTGTGCCCAAAGGGGAGAATCCTCAGAAGTACTTGCCATTTCTGGCCAATGCTACGGATGATTGATTGTTGAGAGCTCTACAAATATAATGTTTAGCCTAGGCCCCGGTTCTCCCGGGGCTTTTTCGTTTCACCAGCCTACTCGTAAATAGAATTTAGGGTTGTCTGCAGATGGTTCCATAAGGTTTAGAGTTGGGGTACAAGGGGGGATAAGTAAGCATCCCTCAATTTATTTTTTAACTTTCCTGACGTAACCAAACCATACCCTGATGAAACGCACGTCTACTCTGTTTTTGCTCATTCCCTTCCTGCTTCTGTTGGCCTCTTGCGGAGGCAAATCTGGCGATACTGAGGCGGCCACTGAGGAGTATGCTGAAGAAGAAGCTTACGAAGAGTATTATGAATATGGCTACGGATATGGTGGGGGTGAAGGAGATGGCGGAGGTTATGAGTATGCCGACTTGGAATGCTGGGATGCCAATGGGAACATCAATCTGGGCAATGTATATCAATTCTATCCTGCTGAGGCCGCAGAGATTGAAGCTGGCGATGGCTATGAATACAGTATTCTGGACCAGCAATACGGACTGTTGAGCCGCTTTCGCAAGTGTAAGAATATTGATGACTGGGAGGACTGGAGCCCCTTAGAGGATTATATCGGCGTAAAGGTGCGGGATAACTCTGCGGCCTCTACCTCCAGAAAGCGGGAGGATCTCATGCCCATGATTGAGGACGAGTTCTTCAATGTCAATCCCGAGTTCGTGCGTAGGGCCTCCAACTTGTTAGTGCCTGCCCCCGGCAAACGGCAGTACAACGGTCTGCTGTATCAGCAGATTTACGATACCCAGCTGAAAGATGAGAACCGGAAGCTCTACGTGGCCTATTTTGTGTTGAAAAACCTTTCACTATTGGAATTTGAGCTGCGGAATTATGCTGCAGAAGGGCATAGGTATGAGATTCGTGAAGACGAGACGGTTTTTGAGCGCGGGTACCCAGATGTAAACAGCCTGCTCTATAGCCGCTATGCCTATCAGGAGGTGTGGGGCGAGTTTCTGGATCTGGATTACGCATCTAACATAGAAACTTACGTGGCTTTCTGGCTTCGCCGGATCATGGATGGCTCAGCTGATGAATTGGTGAAAGCACAAGAGCGTATTTTGGCCTCTTATGATCGCGACTGGTACAATGAGTTCCGCAATGAGAAAACCAAGGGCCTGCCTACCATTGAGGATAACATAAGCGATGAAAGGTATGACGAGCTGTATGAGCGTGCCGAGGAGAATGTATTTATGGTGAATGTGCAAGGCATGCAGGAAAATGAGTACGAAAACATTGTGGTAGAGGAAACGGTGATCACCGTCACCCTAAATAATGGGGAGGTGCTGACGTTTGAAGACGATACCGATGTAGAGTACGAAGAAGAGGGTACTTACTTCTATGCGGAAGGCTTCGTGCCGGGGCACCAGGCGGTCATTATCTCCCGCGGAGAATACGAATGGTCACAGAGTATTTGGGTAAGCTTAAAGACCGGCGAGCAAGTAGATCTGTCAGAATTTGGCAATGCTCCTTCCGTATCCCCTGGGGGTAACTATATGGTGCAGGAGTACTATGGTATGGAGTACAATGGGGTGAAGTTTTATGACTTGTCTTCCGGTACACCTGAATATATGTTTAGCTCGCCTTTCCTCACTGGTGAGAACAACATGTGGATTGATGATCATACCTATCTGGTGCATCCGGGCGACTCTGAGGTGAAAGGGGTAGTGGTTTTGCCCGAGAAGGAGGCATTCATGGAGTTTGAAGAGGTGATCAACCAAGACTACTAATGAAGAAACTCATGAGTAGGGGTGTGCCAGTTTTGTTGGTATGCCTTTTCTTTTTTCAGGGGTCCTTGCAGGCTCAGGTCAATCTGGATTCGCTGTATCCAGACCCTTGGTCAGAGTCTACCCTTACTATGTCATTTTCTGCCAATACGGTTTTCTTTCTGGCATCGCCTTTCAATGTGAGTGTTACGAAGATGTTTCACCAAAAGCGGAACTACCATGTAGGGTTCACGGCTGGTGGTACCATGGTACTGCCGGGGTTTGTGGATTTTGGCCTGGGAGGCCATGCTGCCTTGGTGGTGATGGGGGGCAGGGGAGACCATCATTTGGATGGGAAGCTGGGAATAACCTATAACCCACTCACCATTGACCGGACTGGTATTCGGGAAGGAGGGCTTGATTTTCCGTTGCCGCTGGTCTCTGTAGGGTACCGGTACCAGCCACCGGAAAGTAATCGGTTTTATTGGATTGGGTTGAGTACCGGGGGGCTTGGCTTTTCGATTGGCTTTGTGCTCGATCGAGACTATTAGCCGCCAATGGTAGCCATAGACTCGAAACTAGATGTTTCGGAGTTTTTGCGAGCCTCGGCTTCAAAGCCGTCCTTTGCCCGATTTCCGAATGCCTTTAGAAACTGCTGGCGGATCTCTTCGTCGGTAGCCCCACCCCGCATAAAGTCCCGGAAGTTGAACACCCCATCGTCGTACAGGCAGGTTTTCAGGCTGCCTTTCGGTGTCATTCGTATGCGGTCACAAGTTCCACAGATGGTGCGGGTATAAGCGGGGATTACCCCAATGGTGCCCGCGAAGCCGGGTACTTGGTAATTGTGGGAGGTGGAGCTAACTCCGTCCTCAATTTTTTCCAAAGTGGGGTAAGCGCCTTTTACCTCCTCCAGGATGCGGCGGGCATTCCACTTAATGGGCACATAGCCCTTGCTGCCTCCGTTGAAAGGCATCTCTTCTATAAATCGCACTGCTACCTTGTCCTTCTCCGTGAGTGCTGCAAACGGAATGATATCATCCAGGTTGTGCTCTTCCATCAATACGGCATTGATTTTAGTCTTCATGCCGTATTTCATGAGCGCTTCGTACGCGCTCCACACGGTGTCGAAGACATCCCTACGCGTAATCTCGAAAAAACGCTTGGGGTCCAGGCTATCCAGGCTCAGGTTGATAGAATGAATGCCCATGTCCATCAAAGCCGGTACATGTTCTGCCAAGTAGGTGCCGTTGGAGGTGATATTGATCTGCTGCAAGCCTTCCATCTGGGACAGACGCTCCAGGAAGTCCATCAGATTTTTGCGAACAAAAGGCTCTCCGCCGGTTATCCTCACCTTGCTGATGCCCATCTCAACCAAAATGCCTACCAGGCGCTCCATTTCCTCAAAGGAAAGGACTTCTTTTTTTGGGCTAAACTGAATACCGTGTTCGGGCATACAGTAGAAACAGCGAAGGTTGCAGCGGTCGGTAACCGCAAGGCGTAAATAACGTAAAGGACGTCCGTGATTGTCGTATAGCACAGGCAAGAGCAATAAAACCTACTTTAGAAAATCAAAATTGGTAATAAATTGTTCATCTCATAGAGAAACAAAAAAGTGACCATGCAACCCGGATTTTGCATTTCACTGAGCCAGAGGAGAATAACTCTCCTGTGGAATATATGAAAATATGTACTCATGCAAGATATCCTTCCCCAAATTCGCGAGCGATTAGAAAATTCCCAAGAGTTAGCGATGGCTACCGTAGTGCGCACCTGGCGTTCCGCACCAAGGCCTGTAGGCTCGGCCTTGGTTGTGAATGACCAAGGCGATATGATCGGTTCGGTAAGCGGAGGCTGCGTAGAGAAAAGTGTAGTAAACAAAGCACTCAAGGTGTTGGGAGGAGAGCCCTCTGAATTGGTACATTACGGTGTGAGTAATGACGATGCTTGGGAAGTGGGGCTGAGTTGTGGGGGCAAGGTAGATGTGTTTATTGAGCGATTCTTGGGCAGCGGTTCGGAACAGGAGCAGGCGCTCTGGCAGCAATTGGACCAGGATCTGGCCAACAACCGGGGGGTGGTACTTGCGAGGGAGGTAGGTGCCGGGCACCGGCAGTTTGCCCTTGCTTATGCGGATGGCAGCGCAGTAGGTGAGTTGCCAGATGCTATTATGGTGGCGGCTTTGGCGGCGTTGGAGGCCCGCGAAAGTCGAATAATGGAAAGCGAAGGTGGAAATTGGTTTTTGCAGGTGTTTCCTGAAAAACCACAAATGCTTCTAATTGGCTCCGCGCACATTACCAGCGAACTTATTCACCTCGCTAAATTGTATGGTTTTGCTACCCATGTAATCGACCCTAGGGATACCTTTGCTACTAAAACAGATTACCCTACCGAACCCGACTCTCTAACCGTGTCGTGGCCACAGGAGATTTTGCCGAACCTTACGCTCAATGCGAACACCTACGCCGTGATACTATCGCATGATCCTAAGATAGACGACGAGGCGCTTAAGATTTTGCTTCGCCAACCGGTAGCTTACATCGGAGCCCTCGGGAGTAAAAAAACGCATGCCAAACGCATAGCTCGGCTAACGGATGCCGGTTTTTCTGATGACGAGCTGGGAAAAATCCATGCGCCTATCGGTATGCCCATCAATGCCCGCCTGCCACAAGAGATTGCTCTTAGTGTGCTGGCAGAAATCATCAAGGTAAAAAATGAAGTGCCTGCCTAGTGGTACATCTGAATGTGAATAAGGTCCGCAAGGATTTCCCCATGCTAGCCACGGCTACCCCTCAGGGCAAGTCCTTAGCATACTTAGACAACGCGGCCTCTACCCAGAAACCCCGAGCGGTACTGGAAGCGATCGAAGGCCTGTATACTGGCTATTACAGCAACGTAGGTCGTGGTAGTTACTGGCCTGCTACACGCGCTTCGCAGGCATTCGAATATGCCCGTGAGAGGTTGGCGGGGTTCATTCATGCTGCCAGCGCAAAAGAGGTTGTTTTTACGGCTGGGGCTACGGATGGTATCAATAAGGTGATGCAGTCGTTTTTGCGCCCTAAATTACAACCGGGTGATAATGTGGTGATCTCCGAACAGGAGCATCATGCCAATCTCATTCCTTGGCAGCAGGCCTGCCGGGCGGTAGGGGCCGAGTTACGTGTGGTGCGGTTATTATCAACTGGTGATCTAGACCAAGAGCATTATGATAGCTTGCTGGATGACCGCACGGCCTTGGTGGCCCTCACTGCGGTGTCCAATACCCTGGGAGTGGTAAATCCTGTAAAAGAGATGGTAACTGCGGCTCATCAACATGGAATTCGTGTTTTGATCGATGCCGCCCAGCATGTGGGACATAGCCCCACCGATGTACAGGCTTGGGATGCCGACTTTGTAGTGTTTTCCGGCCACAAGATGTACGGCCCTACAGGCATAGGGGTGCTCTATGGTAAAGCGGAACTGCTTCGGGAAACACCCCCTATGGCCTTTGGTGGCGGTGCCATCCGCGATGTGGGATTTCAGGAAACTCTCTTTGCAGACATACCGCACAAACACGAACCCGGCACGCCCAACCTTGAAGGTGCCGTTGGTTTGGCTGCAGCCATTGAATACCTGCAGGGGCTAGGTATGCGCCAGATCCATGAGCACACGGAGCATCTTACTCAATATGCCGTTATGCGAATAGAGGGCCAGGAGGGGGCTTCCATTTTGGGCAACCCAAAGTTGCGGGCTCCGGTAGTCTCCTTCACGGTTGAGGGGGCGCACCCTCACGATATCGCCGGTTTTCTCGCCGAAGAGGGGATTGCTATTCGTGCGGGGCATCATTGTACTCAGCCCCTTATGGACCAGCTAGGGGTGCCTGGTACGGCCAGAGTATCTTTTGGGATGTACAATGTGAAGGAAGAAATTGATCTATTAATGGATGTGCTCAAGGAGGTACATGCATTCTTTGCCTAGGTACCCACTATGAACGAACGCATCAAGGGTTTGTACAAAACCCAAATCCTAGCACACAGTAAGAATCCCTTTCAGGAAGGGGAATTGGAAGGAGCTACCCATGTTCTGCAGGCCTATAATTCTATGTGCGGAGATAAGTATACCTTGTACCTGAAGATAGAAAATGACCGGGTGGAGGATGCTTATTTTAAAGGATATGGTTGTGCTATCAGCAAGGCTTCCTCATCCATATTGACCAAAAAGTCCATTGGGAAATCCATGGAGGAGCTGGATGCTTTGGTTCGGTTGTTTTTGAAAATTGTGAGCGCTAAGGAGGAGGTTTCCCCGGAAGACCTTACGGATGAGGAAGAGCTACTGGCTTTTTCTGCCGCCCGTGAGTTTCCAGAAAGGGAAATTTGTGCTACTATGAGCTGGAAGGTAGTTCAGGAGGAACTACTAAAAGAGTAGCTGGTCCCAAACTTCACCTTCGGTGACTTTTTACCCAGGAAAGTTTTATCATGGGATATAAAATGCCCGTTTATATCAATTTGTTGGGGAAGTGATGATTTCCTCTGTATTGCCACCACATGCACCTGATTGATCGCTTTTTGAAGACCTCCTTAGTATTTGTAATGCCGTTTTCCGTTCTACTTCTCGGATGCGCCACCTTTATTTCGCACCCGCATAGTGGAAACCCTGGCGACGATAGCCCTTACACGGGTAAGAAATGGAAGGTGCCGGGCATTCTCTACCCGGAGTACTTCTTCGATGAGTGGCCTTCTGAGCGGAGTTTGTTTTATCAAGGTCCCTATAAGCTAGAGTCGGGAGCTCACCCAGTGACTGATTTTGGGGTATTACCGCTGTTAGAAGGTGTTTTTCTAGATCAGACCGAAGTGACGGTAGGTGGTTATCGTGAATTTCTTTTCCATATTTCTCGTGATAATCAAGACTTCTCCGAGCTTGTTCCGGAATTGCCGCCAGAAGTAGATTCTTTGTACCAAAGCAATCCACCTTTTTTGTTTCACCCGGTGATAGGCGTAAACCGAGAACAGGCAGAGGCATACTGTGCATGGCGGGGTGAGGCGGTCAATGTACTTATTCGGCAAGAAGTGACGGAAGGGAGTACTCGCTGGTTGGAGGAAGGTCAGATTATGCGAGTGCGGATGCGTTTGCCTCGTGAGGCTGAATGGGAGCTGGCTGCCGCAGGCGGGCTCGATTCGGCGCGGTTTCCCTATGGCTACAATACCCTGCTGGCCGGGTTATCCTTTGAAGAGGGTGATTATGCTTACCTGCAACATCGGTATTGGTTTCAGCGTAGTTTGGCTTCCATAGAAGCGGAGCTAAAGGGGATGGAGACCTCCAATATCAAGCTACCAGTATTCAATGTTCGTTGGCCGTACACGCCCGAAATACTCCAATTGCCCGTGCCTGCCTACGTCTATGCCTACCAACCAAATGCCTTAGGGTTCTATCACCTCATCGGTAATGTGCGGGAATGGGTAGGGGATAGCCCCTTGAGCAAGGGAGGGAGCTTTATGGACCCGCTACCGGCGATTTCCCTACAGGGAGGTTTTGACGAGGGGGAGTTTTCCAGCTTTCTGGTAGGCTTCCGCTGTGCTTGTGAGGTGGAGTATGTAAATAAATAGCCTTCAGGAATTTCAGATTTATTTGCTTTCTGCAAGCCTAAGTTCAGTGAATAAGGTTTGTTGAATGCTGGTTTGGTGGTTGTTATCCTGATGATATATCAACCCGAATTGTAAGACTTGGCCGTAAATATTGATGGGTTGGTGAAATAATTCCAGCTTTGGGGTTGAGTTCCGGTGAAACGTTTTAACAAATAATCGTTGCCGGGCAGCGCCTCTGCCATCATTATCGTCGCAAGTATATGATATACAACGAGAAGGTAGCAGAGATAGGTATTCAGTGATTACTTTCAATACAATATCCATGACCTGTAGCGGATGATTGTGTTGGATTGGGTCTACTTCGATTTTCGGTCCAAATACTAAATCAACTGTATTTCCGGCCAGAATGCTATCGGGAGGCCAGATGGGAGAAGGATGGAAGAACCCTTCATAAATATTTGCTGTAGGTAGGGTAAAGGAAAACCCCACAATTTCCTGTGGGGTTTGGTTAGAATTTTCTTTGTAGTCCCAATGTATGGGTACATCCTGATGAGTCCTCATAGACGCTTCTTGAGGTCTTCGCTTTTGCCTTCACGAATTAGCTTTAATGCTTCTTGCTTCCATTGGATGGATTCTATGAATCGTTTTGCCACTTCTGGATCAGTGATTTTTACGGCCTTTTCCATGTCCTTTAGCAGTTAATCCTAATACAATATACGCTTTCTTATGGTAAGTAGTTCGGGAGGTCTATTTCAGATTTCAACCGCGTTTTCAATAAAAAACCCTGACTCACTTTCGTAAATCAGGGTTTAGTACCGAAGGCCGGGGTCGAACCGGCACTCCCGAAGGAACACGAGTTTGAGTCGTGCGCGTCTGCCAGTTCCGCCACTCCGGCTACTGGACGAAATGATGCTTGAAATTACAGGGGATGTCAAGAGTGTTTCTTTGTAGAATTCCCCGGTAACAGAATATATACCTAGACACAGACAGCACGCTTTGCTACAATTCCCGCCTGATAAAATCAGATGATCTAAAAATAATGAGTAACATCGGAGATAATTCCGTTGGCTAATCATAAGTCTGCTATCAAGCGCATTCGCAGTTCGCAGCGGAAACGCGAACGTAATCGCAGCTACCGTTCACAGACTCGGACGGAAGTCAAAAAGGCACGTGAATCCATCAAATCNNGCCAATTCCGCCACTTCGGCAGGCGAATGTCTCGGCTATTCCGAAACGGGATGCAAATATGAGTAACGCGCTCTTTTAATCCAAACCCTCCGGGTTGAAAATTTTAAGCAATCTGCAAATCTTCTACCACCTGCCCAATCTTGCTTGTCAGCGAGGCTTGTACGGTATCAAACTGATCAGCCGCTGGCAGGTCTCCATTCACGCTGAAGTAGAACTTGATTTTAGGTTCGGTACCGGAAGGGCGGGCCGAAATCTTGGTGCCGTCTTCAGTGAAGAACTGCAATACGTTGCTTTTAGGATAGTCCAGTGCAGACTCTTCTCCAGTGATCAGATCTTTCTCGGTGCCGGCCTGGTAGTCCCGGAAGCGTACTACCGGTGAGCCGCCTAGCTGGGCGGGTGGATTACTGCGGAAGCCTTCCATCATGGCGGCTATCTCTTCTGCACCCGTTTTGCCCTTTTTGGTGATCGACTTCAGAGACTCCAGGTAGAAGCCATACTTCTGATACATCTCCATCATCAGGTCAAAGAGGCTCTGGCCTTTGTCCTTGGCGTAGGCTACCATCTCGGAGATGAGCGCACAAGAAGCCACTGCATCTTTATCCCGTACGGAGTCACCCACTAGGTAACCGTAGCTTTCTTCGCCACCGGCGATAAATTCTTTCTTGCCCTCTTCCTCCCGGATGATGTTGGCAATCCATTTGAACCCGGTAAGGGTATTAGGGCAGTCTACACCAAAGTCGGCGGCCATGGTATCGATCAGGTCGGTGGTTACGATGGTTTTTACTACGTACTGCTTGCCGGTAAGCTTACCCGTGTCTTTCCAGGCCTGCAGCATATAGTAGAGTAGGAGGGAGCCCGTTTGGTTACCGTTTAGCAATTGCCATTCCCCATGGTGATTTTTTACCCCAATACCCACGCGGTCTGCATCGGGGTCGGTGGCCATTACCAGGTCTGCGTCCCAAGCTTCGGCCTCTTTCAGGGCCATGCTCATGGCTTCCTTTTCCTCGGGATTGGGGTACACCACTGTAGGGAAATTACCATCAGGCTTCGACTGAGATTCCAGCACCCTTACGTTGGTGAACCCCATGGCCTCCAGTGCAGGGGGTACGCTAACCATGCCCGTGCCGTGTATAGGCGTGAAGAGGATTTTCAGGTCCTTTTGGCGAGCAATGACCTCCGGGTTTACCGACAGACCTTTGATCATTTCGTTGTATTGGGCATCTATCTCGCTGCCAATACTTTCGATAAGGGTATCGTTCTTTTCGAAGTTTACCGACCCAATACCGTCGATGGCATTCACCTCATCAATCACATTCTTGTCGTGGGGTGGGATAAGTTGGGCACCGTCATTCCAGTAGGCCTTGTAGCCGTTGTACTCTTTGGGGTTGTGGCTGGCAGTGAGCACTACGCCGCTATGGCAACCCAAAGTACGGATGGCAAAACTGAGCTCTGGAGTAGGACGCAAATCCTCGAATAGATAAACTTTGATGCCGGAAGCCGAGAAGACAGCAGCAGTAGTTTCGGCAAAGAAGCGGCTGTTGTTTCGGCTATCGTGCGCAATCGCCACCTTAATTTCCTCGTCAGTGAATGTCTTCTTCAGGTAGTTGGCCAACCCTTGAGTGGCCATGCCTACCGTATATTTGTTCATTCGGTTGCTGCCGATACCCATGATACCGCGCAGGCCGCCGGTACCAAATTCAAGGTCTTTATAAAAGGCCTCGGTGAGCTCGGTTTCGTTGTTTAACAAGCTTTCGATTTCGGCTTTTGCGTCCGCGTCGATGGGGCTATCCAGCCACGATTGGGCTTTATCACGAAGGGCTTGGTCCATGAAGTTGGGGTATTAGGTTCGGGGCGAAAGGTAGGAGTTGCCCACCAATTTCGGTAGAAATCCCCCTAGATTATCCCCTGCAACGGTTTCGGGTAACATTATGGTAATAATTCGACCTGGTAAAACCCCGAAATAAGAGGAACTATTTGGGTATGGCCTTGTTCCCAAGTTGTTCCTATAACCTATAATGCACTATGTCTTCAAACAATCACTCCTGGAGTGTGTCAGATATCCCCAATCTGGCCAATAAAATTGTTCTCGTGACCGGTGGTAATACCGGTCTTGGTTTTGAAACCGTAAAAGTATTTGCTGAGAAAGGCGCTGAGGTTATTCTAGCTTGCCGCACCGTAGCCAAGGGGGAAGCTGCCAAAACCAATATTGGTCAGGTGGCGGGAAAGATCACCGTAATGGCTCTCGATTTGGGAGATCTGACTTCTGTAAAAGCCTTTGCTGACGCCTTCCTTAAGACATATTCTCATCTAGATATTCTGGTGAACAATGCGGGTATCATGATGACGCCCTATGGCCTGACAAAGGACGGCCTGGAACAGCAGCAGGGAGTCAACCACTTTGGGCACTTTGCTTTGACCAGCCACTTGTTTGAGCTGCTAAAAGCTACTCCCGGTTCCCGTATTGTGAATGTGAGCTCATTGGCTCATAAGCGTGGCGAGATGGACTGGGATAACCTAATGTATGCTGAGGGTAAGGAGTATACCCCCATCAAAGCTTACGGTCGATCCAAACTAGAAAACCTGCTCTTTACTTACGAATTGCAACGTCGAATTAAGGCCGCTGGTCTGGCAATGGAAGCCATTGCTG
>DMST01000132.1:0-852 GCA_003454975.1 Cytophagales bacterium
AAGCGGGCCGGTGCATGGACTGTGGAGTACCATTTTGCCACCAGGGCTGCCCCCTGGGCAATCTGATACCTGACTTCAACGAGGCGGTCCATCAGCGGCAATGGGAGTCGGCCTACCGCATACTGGCAGAGACCAACAATTTCCCGGAGTTTACCGGGCGCATATGCCCTGCTCCTTGCGAAAGCAGCTGTGTGTTGAGCATCAATCGAGATGCGGTGACCATTGAAGAAATAGAGAAAACAATCATTGAGCGGGCCTTTTCGGAAGGCTGGGTGCATCCCAAACTGCCCAAGTGGCGAACCGGAAAGCGGGTAGCCATCGTAGGATCTGGCCCGGCAGGTTTGGCCGCTGCCGCTCAACTAAACTCGGTAGGGCATGCCGTAACCGTCTTTGAAAAAGACGATAGGCTGGGCGGCCTGCTGCGGTACGGTATCCCCGATTTCAAACTAGAAAAGTGGGTGATCGACCGCCGGATAGAGTTACTGACTCAAGAAGGAGTGGATTTCCGTACGGGTGTACACGTAGGAGTAGATTTCACGGTGGATCAGTTGCGTGCTGAATACGACGCCCTACTACTGGCAGTGGGTGCTACTGTACCACGTGACTTACCCATTCCCGGCCGCGAGGCCCGGGGTGTAATGTACGCCATGGAGTACCTCACCGAGCATAACCGCTTTGTAGCAGGCGATGAGTTTGCTCCCAAAACACGAATAGATGCCAAAGACAAGCATGTGATTGTTATTGGTGGTGGAGACACCGGATCTGATTGCGTGGGCACAGCGAACCGCCAAGGAGCCCAGTCGGTAACACAATTGCAATACCGCCCCGCCCCGGGCAAGGATCGCCCCGCTG
>DMST01000132.1:885-3940 GCA_003454975.1 Cytophagales bacterium
CGCCCCGCTGGTAATTTCTGGCCCGATGAGCCCATGATATTTAGCGCTACCTCCAGCCATGAGGAAGGCTGCGACCGCCAGTGGTCCATACTGACGAAGGGATTCACGGTAAGCAACGGTGAAGTAACCGGGCTCAAGGTTGTGGAGCTAGATTGGATAGATCCTGCTACCCGGAACTTCAAGGAAAAGCCTGGCACCGAAACGGTACTACCCTGCGACTACGCTATGATTGCCATTGGGTATCAGCATCCTGACCCGGTAGGTCTGCTTAAAGATGTGAATGCCCCCCTGAACAACTGGGGCATGGTAGAAGTAGACCCTAACATGCGCACCAGCATTCCCGGGCTCTTTGCAGCGGGGGATGCGCAAAGGGGCCAAAGCCTGGTAGTCTGGGCGTTGGCTGATGGCCGCAAGGCCGCCCGCAGCATAGATGAGTACCTGATGGGTGAAAGCCATCTGGTGCAAAACGAAATGTCGGCAGTAGTAATATCAGAGTAACTTTTTACTTTTTTTATACAACTAAGCATGAGAAGGGATGGGGGTTCTCATCCCTTCTTCTATTCCTTGGAAATTTGTCGGGCAGGCCTCAACCAAACCCCTCCACAGTGGTTAGGTTTGGTATGATCAAATCCCTACGCCTGCCCGGCCTCCTTCTCCCCCTTTGGCTACTGGGCTACGCTTGTGACTCTACTACTCCTTCTGAGGTCATCGATCCGTTACCACCAATTACGCTCACCTACGCGCAGGCTGAAACAACCCACGACGAAGCATACTTTCTTATCTACTGGGCCCTGGGTGGCACTTTGATTGACCATTTCTTGCTGGAAGAGGGACAATCGGCCACTGTCACCCTACCTGAATTTTATCGGGACTCCACTGTGGATGTGCTTCGTATTTTTGTAAACTACAACGAAACGGATCCTTCGCTCTTTTCCCTCAACGTTACCGAATGGCGACAAGTCCCGTGGCAAAACATCACGTTTTATGACGAACCTATCCCTGACGAGGCAAGCTATTCTCCGGGTGCAGTGATCATGCTAGACATTTCTCCGGAAGAAGCAGAAGGGCGGGATTTCTTCCTGGACGTGGGATTTTCAACGTATTCACTCGATCCTGAGGCAATGGCCCAAGGCGATCTCCTGTTCCAGCTAGAAAGGGTAGCCCCGCCTTTCCCTCAAACAGAGCGGGGTCTGCTTTCCCGCAGGGGACCTGAAGGCTTGGCCATTCAGTGGCTAGACCTAAGCGATCTTGCCACAGACACAGTAAAGGTGAGCGATGAGGACTGGGAGACACTAGCTACCCAGAACCTATCGTATGATGGAGTCACCATCGTAGCTTCCAACGGTGCCCCATATGTTATTCTAAAAGAAAACGATCCGTTTACACAGCGGTACAGCTATCCTTTCCTCATTCAGTCTTCTGGGCAGCTTTTCCAGTATGGTATACCCGAGGGTGTAGCGAGGTATGGAATGACCAACTCCATGTTTCTCGGTGCCAGTTCGCACACCCATCAGTATGAAGGCACGGAGCCTCCACCCCAATGGCCCTTGCAATCAGTCTCTTTTACTGGGTGGAGTGACGCATGGGCTGACTTCCGAATAGAATCGGTAACCGATGACGCTGATGTGATACAAACCATCTGGGCGGGCACTACAGATTTCCAAAACCCCAATGTAGGGTGGACCATCAACTCCAATAGTCAGCTGGCCCATATTGCTATACAGCGCGAGATGCCCACTGAGATTTTTCCGCTGCAAGAACTTACCAATGGCGACTTCGAATTGTTCAGAAAATTGGCATTTGACTATAACAACTTAACAGACTACGATGATTGGGTTATCCAAAATCTTACGGATAACACGGATATTTCCTTAAGAAATTACCGAGCCTACGTCACCGATTAGCCCACATTTTTAGGGGGTTCCGTCGAAAAAGGAAGAGGGTTATCATCAACCTTTTTACCTTTTCGCATGACAAAATCGGAGCTCGATTTCACTCTTTCTAAAGCTTACCAGAACGCTGTCGATTATTTCATCTCACTGGATGAAGCATCTTTTATACAAGCTCCTTCAGGAAAATGGTCACCCGGGCAGCACCTAGACCACTTGCTCCGAAGCGTAAGACCTGTTACGATGGCCTTTGGGCTTCCGTCCATCCTACCAAGACTACTTTTTGGGCGAGCTCACCAACCTTCACGGTCCTATGAAGAGCTAGTGAAAGAATACCAGGCGGCACTCGCCAACGGTGCCAAAGCCAGTGGCCCATACATCCCAAAAACCATTCCGCACAAGCGGCAGAAAGCCTTGGCCAGAACCTTGAACCGTACGGTGGTCACACTATCCAGACGTATTCATCAGTATTCAGAACCCCAGCTAGACCGCCTGCGCCTCCCCCACCCCATTCTAGGCAAAATCACCCTGCGCGAGATGTTGTACTTCACCATCTACCATGCGGGGCACCATGTGAAGGGTGCCCAGAAGGTTAGGTCTTAACCATTGACTATTTCAGAAAATTGAACGTTTGGATGGGGATACCATCCACGAGTACTCCTATAAAGAAAGGCTCCTCGGTGGCATCCAATGCATACCCAGCGCGTAAGCCCACATTGAACCGAGGCAGGTAGCGCATACCGTTTACGTCCAGGTTGATGTCCAGACCTGCGGAGCTTTGGGAAAAGGTGAATGTTTCCTCGCCAATACCCGTGGTGAAGTATCCATAGTCAAAGAAGCCCGTCAGGCTCACGCGCTGTATGTAGGCCAAATGCCACAAAGCCAAATCGGGATAGAGTACGGGCAGGTGGTACCGGAAGGACCCCAGCAAGAATTGCTCCGTTGCGCTGTAACCGTACCCTCTTAAGGTGCTGAAGAAAGGGGAACTGAACAAATAGGAGTTGAAGGGTAAGAATCCAGAGGTATCTCTAGGGGCATATTGCTGCTGGTAGCTGCCCCGTAGCTCCACCGAATGATGCTTCCCAATACCGGGAAGGTAGCCTTGCACGGTGGCTCCGCCCAACCAACCGATCAGGTTAGGATCAGCCTGCGTACCAGGATCTTGT
>DMST01000016.1:0-24356 GCA_003454975.1 Cytophagales bacterium
TCCAGCCCACCGGCATAGTCAGCAGGCATTTGGAACGGCGCCCCGAACTTACCGCTGAGGCGCTCTCCAATTTGTTGAAAAGTACGGTTGGTGAAAATGTATTCGTTGCGGGTGCCGCTAAATTTCGAGGCTGCACTCCCCACTGCTTTTCCAGGAACCAACTGAGCCTCATCGGCAATGGAAATGGAATAGCCTGGTACGGTTCGCATCTCCGGATAGATGGCGAAGCTATAAGTCTTACTGAGTTCATTCAAGATGATTTCCAAAGACTCTTCCTTAGAGGTAGCTTCTTTATTCATGTAGCTCAGTGATACTTTGAAGCCTTCAAACTGAGGATCCATTTCTACCTGATAAGCAGGTATTTGGAGTAGGTTGGCCACCAAATCTTGAAGAGTAACGCAGCCCAGAAAGTAGAGATTAGGCAGATTTCCAGCACTCATTGAGCTTTGTCCTTCAGTAGGAGTTAGTTGTAAATAATATCGCTCCTCTGGATCTCTATATTTTTCCTGTAGCGTTTGGTAACTCTGTTGTTGGTCATCAGTAGTCTTCTGGTAGTTCTGAGAAACCCCATATCCTGAAGGCGGGGTAGATTCAGGTTCAAAATCATCCAAAGGAAGATCCTCACCCTTCAGCAAAATCCTGAGATCTTCTTCAGTGAGTAGATCGGGGTGTTGGGCCCATACTATAGTTCCTAATGGATTTACCACGAATGTCTGCGGAATACCCACAATGCCCAATGCATCCTGCAGGGTACCCGCTTGGTCCGTCACTACGGGAATATCTATCTCTATCCGCTCCAGCATTCGGGTAATGCGCTCAGGGCTTTCATCAGAAATAGCGAGAAAGAGCACATCTTCCCGTCCTTCAAAAGCTGCCTGCAAACTCCCCATATGCGGCATAGTAGCAATGCAAGGGCCGCACCAGGTAGCCCAAAAATCAACCACCAAATATTTACCGTCAGTGGCCTTGTTCTTGGGTACGTTGGCTATCCAGTCAGTTATAGTAAGTGGTGGAAATTGTTCACCTTCTCCCAGCTGTGCCCATCCAGGCGAGGCAATCATCAGCAGGAAGAGAAATACTTGGGTCTTGGGTTGAATTAATTTCATGATAAATGTGGGTTGGGTTGATACTTGTTTCTTAATATGAAAGATAGGTCTTTGCTTTTGAGCGAAGCAACTCATCTCGATAAAGATCCCACCCACCTCGCAAAAGTAACAAAATGGCTTCCTATTTATTTAGGCAAGAAGTCAACCTGAACAAGCCCCATTACATTTATCAGTCTAAAAACCTGATAATCAAATTCTTACAACATATCAACAAACCATCCACAGAGGCTTTCGGAATGAAACCGTCTTCGTATCTTTGAGGCCTTTTCCTCAGAAATTTTGGGGTACTCTCTATGAAATTAACCAAGCTGGAAATAAAAGGCTTTAAGAGCTTTGGCGACCGTGTAGTTATCAACTTTGATAAAGGCATTACGGGTATTGTGGGGCCGAATGGATGTGGTAAATCCAATGTGGTAGACTCCATCCGCTGGGTATTGGGCGAGCAACGTACGCGTAACCTACGATCGGAAAAGATGGAGAACATCATCTTCAACGGTACAAGGAAGCGTAAGCCTACCAACCTGGCCGAGGTAAGCATTACCTTTGAGAATACCCGCAACTTATTACCTACCGAGTACACCTCCGTAACCATTACTCGACGCTACTACCGCAGCGGGGAAAGCGAGTACCTCCTCAACGGCGTTACTTGCCGCCTGAAGGACATCACCGATCTATTCATGGATACGGGAATCGCGTCCAACAGCTATGCCATTATTGAGCTGAAGATGGTGGATGAAATTCTACAGGACAAAGACAATAGCCGCCGCGGCCTGTTTGAGGAGGCAGCCGGAATTGCCAAGTTCCGTACGCGGAAGAAGGAAACCATGAAGAAGCTGGCCGACACGGACGCAGACCTGGAGCGCGTGGAGGACTTGCTGTACGAGATTGAAAAGAACATGCGCTCGCTGGAGCGCCAGGCCAAGCAAACCCAGCGGTACTTCAAGATTAAGGAGGAATACAAGGTGCTCAGCATTGCTTTGGCGGTGAGGACCATGGAAGAGCTCACCCACGCTTTGGAACGTTCTCAAAAGCAACTGGCCGAGGAGGAAGAACGAAAAATAGCCCTGGCGGCACAAATTGCTGAGAAGGATGCAGGCATACAGGCCCAAAAGAAGGGTATGGTAGACAAGGAGAAGATCCTTGCTTCGCGGCAAAAGGCTCTTAATGAATATGTGAGCAACATACGCCAGTATGAAAGCGATAAGAAGATCAAAAATGAGCGCCTTCGTTTTTTGAACGATAAGGTGGCTGGACTACAGGAGCAAATCAGTCAAGACAAGCAAAGCCGGGAGCGGGCAGAGTTTTCCATCAGCAGCTTGAGCAAGGAGCTGGAAGGGGCCGAAAAGATCTTCCGGGAAATGGAAGCCCGGATAGATGAGCTGAAGGCGGACTATGAAGAGCAAAAGGCCAAAACCCAGGGCATCAAGGAAGAGGCTGAGGAAGTAAATCGGCAGTTCCGTACTAAACAGGATGCTGCCTTCCAGCTAGATAAGTCAGTAGAGCTAAAGCAAATGCAGCTGAGCGGCTTGAAGCAGGAACTGGAGAAAACAGCCGTAGATACCACCGAGCAGCGCGGTAGCCTGGAAGAGTTTGAGGGCAAGATGAACGACCTGAAGGCTGAGCTGGACGAAAAACGTGGGGAGCTGGATGGTCTGAAACAGAAGGAGCTGAAACTACAGGAGCGAATAGAAAGCACAGAGAAGACCATCGAGATGATCCGGGAGGAGCTGACGCAAACCAACCGGAAGCTGGATGCGCGTCGCAATGAGTTTCAGCTAACCAAAAGCCTGGTAGACAATCTGGAGGGTTTCCCAGAAGCCATTAAGTTCTTGAAAAAGAGCGCCAAGTGGGCCGAGGATGCTCCCTTACTGTCTGACATCCTGACCACAGAAGAAGAGTACCGGGTGGCAATAGAGAACTTCCTGGAGCCCTTCATGAATTACTACATCGTGGAGACGGAGGCTCAGGCCTACCAAGCGGTGAATCTGCTCAGCGATGCCTCCAAAGGGAAGGCGCACTTCTTCGTACTAGACCGATTTGAGAAGTACAATCCGGAACCACCGCGAGTAATGGGCGATGCCATACCAGCTACTGAAATTGTAGAATACGACAGCAAGTACCGGAAGCTGATTACCTACATTCTGGACAATGTGTATCTGGTGCGTAGTGATGATGATGCCTTGCCAGAAAATGACGAGGCTACGTTCATCACCCTCAGCGGGAAATTTACCCGCCGTCGGTTTAGCATACACGGCGGTAGTGTTGGACTTTTTGAGGGTAAGCGGATTGGCCGGGCCAAAAACCTGAAGAAGCTGGAGGAGCAAATAGAAGAGCTGACCACCAAACGTGACGGTATTCGCCGTACCCTGGAAGAAAACCAAAAAGCGCTCACCAAGGCCAAAGACAGCACACGAAAACGAGATATTGAAACCCTGCAGCAGGAGATTAACCGCATCAACGAGGCGTACATTTCTACCAAAACCAAGCAGGAGCAGCTGGCCCAGTTGATCAACAGCGCGGCCAACAAACGAGAGGATATTGAGGAGCGCCTCACCCAGCTCAATGAGGAACTGATGGACGAAGCCCCGCGGGCTAAGCTGGAAAGGGAAGCCTTGCAGGACCTGGAATACCGCACCCAAGAGCTTCAAAACAAGCTGGAAACGGAAAACGAATGGTTGAGTCAAAAATCTTCTACCTATAACCAGGAGAACATCCTCTTTCACCAACAGCAGAACCGTGTTCAGAGCATTGAGCAGGAAGTAGGATACAAGCGTAACTCACTGGAAAACAGCCAAGAGCGCATAACCAACAACCAGGAGGAGCTGGAAAAAACGGAGACCGAAGTGCGGACGCTATTGGAAAACGGCGAGGAAAGCGAAGATGAGCTGCTGGAAATGTACCAGGAGAAGGAGCGCATAGAAGCTGGGGTGAATGAGGCTGAGAAGGAGTACTACCAGTCTCGTGGCGATATTGACCTGCTGGAGGAGGGGCGTAGGGAGCTGCAGCGCAAGCGTGAAAGCGGCGACCAGCTGATCATGGAGCTGCAAAACAGCCGCAACGAGGCCAAGATGCGCGTAACCTCCGTTAAGGATAGGCTCAGTGTGGAGTTTGAGGTGGATCTGGATAACCTACAGGAGGAGCCCGACCCCATCCACATGACCAAGACGGAACCCGAGCTGCGCGAAGAGGTACAGACTATCAAAGGAAAGCTAGAGAAGATTGGGCCCATCAACCCCATGGCCATGGAGGCCTACCAGGAGATAAAGGAGCGGCATGATTTTATCATTGAGCAGAAGAAGGATCTGGTGGAAGCGAAAGAATCACTGGTATCTACCATCAGTGAGATTGACGCGGTAGCCAAGGAGACCTTCCTGGAGGCCTATCACAAGATCAAGGAGAACTTTGTGGTGGTGTTCCGCTCGCTGTTTACAGAGGAAGACGAGTGCGATCTCATCCTGACGGACCCGGAGAATCCGCTGGATTCTAAGATTGAGATCATTGCTAAGCCGAAAGGCAAGCGGCCACTGACCATCAACCAGCTATCCGGGGGAGAGAAAACGCTCACCGCTACCTCCCTCCTGTTTAGCATTTACCTGCTGAAGCCGGCCCCCTTCTGTATCTTCGATGAGGTAGACGCCCCCTTGGACGACGCCAACATTGACAAGTTCAACAACATCATCAAGAAGTTCTCCAACGAGTCCCAGTTCGTCATCGTGACGCACAACAAGCGCACCATGGCTAGCACGGACGTGATCTACGGCATCACCATGATTGAGCAAGGTGTAAGCCGCGCGGTTCCGGTGGACTTGAGAGAGTTGGAAGATCAGTACGAGTAAGAGAAATTGAGAAGGTCAGAAGCAGGAAGCTTGAGGGTGAAAAATGGACTTTGATAGCTTCCGACTTCTGGAATTCAAGTTCTGTATCCTACCGCTTACGATTCATCTTTATTGTAAAATTAAGTTCGTTCAAAAATGTACCTTGGGTAATATTTATTCATTACATGAGGACATTAGCGGTGAGAATAAGAGCAATCGGGTGGCTCTGGTTATACTTTGTAGGATTCCCTTTCATTTCTTTTGGTCAGGATGTAGGACTGGCAACTATCCAAGTTACCGATGAAACCAACACCTTGTTAGGCCAGCAGGTCTCCTACTACATCGATACCACGGGACAACTCACACCCACAGAGGCCTGGGGAAAACCCTACACTGCAGAAACTAAGGCTACGCCCAACTTTGCCACCAAGCCTTATCCGGTCTATCTGCGGTTTTCGGTAACCAACGACAGTAAGGATACTCCCATCCTGGAGGCTCAGAACCCGATGCTGGAGAATATTACTCTGTACCAAATCATGGACGGCACTCCTAAGCTGATCTTTGACGGCGGGGTAGATCAGCCCTTTCCCAATCGTCCCTTTCAATCGCCCTGGTGGGCCATGCCCCTGCCTTTAGAGACTGGGGAGTCGGGTACTTTCCTACTCCGGGTACAAACCGGTTTTGCCTTCCACCTGCCCTTGCGCATGCACTCCACTCCGGAGTACGTAGATGCGCACCAGAAAATCTCCATCTTTTGGGGCACTTACTTGGGAGTAATGGTCTTTGCCCTCATTTACAATCTCTTTGTCTTCTTCTCGGTACGAGACCGATCCTATGGGTATTACCTCATTTACCTGGTCTTTATTTCCACCTTTTACCTCACGCTAGAAGGCTTAGGTTTTCAATACGTGTGGCCCAACATACCGCAGCTCAACTACCAACTACACTTCTTTGATGCGCTCGTCGCCATATCGGTGATTCTGTTCACCATGAACTTCTTGCAGCTAAAGCAGAAGGCGAAAAGGGGGTACTACTTCGCCGTGTTCATGCTGGTCTACTTTGGTGTGGTACTGTTTGTCAATACCTTCGTTGACTTCTCTTTGGCAGGAGTTATGGGCCAGTTGGGCAGCGTCATCTTAGCACTGTATGTAATTGGCGTGGGCGTATATGCCCTCTTTAAAGGCATCTACGTAGCCCGATTCTTCGTGGCCGCCTGGACCCTATTTATGTCTACCGCCATCATCTATTTCGGTGCCCTCAATGGCCTTTTCCCCTACACATTTCTAACCTCCAATGCCCTGTACATGGGCAATATGAGTGAGGTAATCCTGCTCTCGCTGGCGCTGGCCGACCGGATTAACTTATTGAAACGAGAAAACAGAAAGAAGCAGGAAGCCCTTATTGCCCAGGAACGGGAAAATCAGCAGGCCAAGCTTACGGCGCTGCGTGCCCAACTCAACCCACATTTCATTTACAATTCGCTGGCGAGCATCCAGAATTACATCCTCAACCACGACCGGAAAGACGCCAACGATTTCCTCACGCGGTTCTCGCGGCTCATACGCAACATTCTTGACCAGTCCGATAAACCCATAACCACGGTGGCCGAGGAGTTTGAAGCCTTGCGTGACTACCTGGAAATAGAAAAGCTCCGGATGGGAGACAATTTCGATTATGAGCTATTCATACATCCGGATCTGGATGCACATGAGGCGTACATGCCAAGCATGCTGATTCAGATTTTTGCCGAGAATGCACTATGGCATGGGCTATCGCCTAAAGAGGGGCATCGACAGCTCAGAATTCTGGCCGAGCCGGCAAATGATGGCCTGATCATCATTGTAGAGGATAACGGCATTGGCCGCGAGGCCGCCTACCAGCAAAAGACGGGATCTCCGTACCAGAGCAAGGGTACCAAAATGGTGGATTACAAGATTGACTTGTTCAACCAGCAGCGTGCCCAACCTGTAACCCTCAGTACCCTGGATCTAACCGATGCCCAGGGCCAACCTGAGGGCACCCGCGTAGAGATGATGATTCCTGCTTCTGCATAGGTTATTCGATATTGGAGGATGGTCAACAGCCTACTAGTTATCTAGATAAGTAGGGGGGGACATTTTCCCAATTGGTATGTAAACCTACAGGCCCGCCAGACCGCTTCTCATTCCTCCTCCCCAATATCCTCATTCCAGAGGGTAGGCTTGGCCGCTATGAAGTCCTTCATCAGTTGAATGCACTCGGCATCGTTGACCACAGTCACGTCCACGCCTCGGGAGCGTACATAGTCCTCGGGGCCTTGGAAGGTGACGTTCTCACCTACCACTACCTTAGGAATATCATAGAGCAGAATAGCCCCGCTGCACATATCGCAGGGAGATAGTGTAGAATATAACGTGGCACGTCGGTAGTCCTTGGCCGAAAGGCGGCCAGCATTCTCCAGGCAGTCCATCTCAGCATGTAGCGTAGGGCTGCCCTTCTGCACCCGCTGGTTGTGTCCGCGGCCTACAATTTCTCCGTCCAACACCAGCACCGACCCAATGGGGATCCCACCTGCTTCTAACCCTTTTCGGGCTTCGGCAATTGCCGCCTTCATAAACTCGTCCTGTGTAGCCATCTGTTTCCTGCTTAGCTGCTATGATCCGCAATTATCACCCATTGGCCGTCCTTTTTGGCCCAGGTGAGGCTAAAGTGCCCCTCCGCATCCTCCATCTCGCTACGCGACAAATGCCACTTCCCTATCACAAGGTAGTGCTTCTTCTCAAGCGGAATGGTCTCTAGAATCGTGAATTCCAGCTCACCCATAGTGGCCCGGTCGGGGTAGCCAGTCTTGTAATTCTCGAGTGTATTTTCCCAACCGTACGTAATGCCTCTGCTGCCAATAAACATCAGCTCGTCAGACTTCCAATATCCGTCCATAAACCCCTCCAGGTCCCCCTCATTCCAGGCGGTAGTTTGCGCAGAAAGTGTAGCCATGATTTCATCCAGATCGGCATCGCCGTAGCAGCCAAAAAAACTAAGAAGAACGTAGAAGAAGGAAGCTTTCATTTCTTGAGTGGTTTTGGCGGAAAAATAGCAAGAAATCAGAAAACAGGAGGTAACGTGAGGAGAATGGCAAGATTTAATCACAACCGACCTTCTTCCTCGAATTTAAATCAAACCTCCAGCTCCTGTGACTTTTCCCGTCCGTCTTCCTGCCCTTCGGCCATTTATACCCTAGTCATTTTCCATTCTGAATGATTTGTCCTTTCTTCACCCTGCCACATATTACTACTATGAAGATTTCTTTCAAGGACCAAATACTGCCACATCTACTGGCGCTCGTTGTCTTTTATTCATTGGTATTTTTTATTTTCCGTCCCATGCTTTTTGATGGGCAGGAGCTCAACCAACATGATATTCTGGCGTTTCGCGGGAGCGCCCAAGAACTGATGGAATACAGAGAAGCTACGGGCGAGGAAGGTCTTTGGGTCAACGCGATGTTTAGTGGCATGCCGGCCTATCTTATTAATGTAGAATGGAGCAAGCAGGCCTTGAACTTCCTACACACGGTATTCTCCGGGGGGCTCCCCCACCCTATTCGGGCCATTTTCACGGCTATGCTTTCCGCCTATATCATGCTCCTCTGTTTTGGAGTCCGGCCTTACTTAGCTCTGGTGGGTGGCATTTGTTTCGGCTTATCGTCCTATCTACTCATTGGGATTGGGGCCGGGCACAACGGCCGAATTATCGCTATTGCCTACAGCCCCATGGTAGTGGGAGCCTTACACCAAGCCTTAAAGAAACCTCGTTGGTTCTCGTTTGCCTTCTTCGCCGTAGCCTTGGCTTTGCATCTGAGAGCCAATCACTTGCAGATCACGTATTACCTCATCTTATTCCTGGCGCCGTACGGCATCATCCAGGTGGTGAATCTATTCCGTGCGGGCGACACTAAAGTGCTAATCCGGAGCATCGGAGGCATTGCACTAGCTTCCGTACTAGCCTTGCTTACTTTCCTCGGCTCCTTCCTCACCACGCTAGAATACTCCAAGTATTCTATTCGGGGGGCCTCGGAACTCTCCAAAGAAGAAGAGAACTCCAACTTTTCTCAGGAAGGGCTCAGCAAGAGTTATGCTTTCGCCTATAGCAACGGTATTGGTGAGCCCATGACCTTGCTCGTTCCCAATTATGTAGGTGGGTCCACCTCCGAGAGCTTTGTGAGCGACCCTGAAAGTCAAACCACCCGCTTCTTGCGATCCTTAGCCGCTACAGATCAGCAACAGGCACAACAACTTGCCCGATATGCCATCCACTATTGGGGTATCCAAAATGGTGCGGCTCCTTATTATGCAGGGGCCATTATGGTACTGTTGTTCGTCATCGGCATAGTATATGCCCCCCGGCAATATTCTATCTGGCTGGTCGCCATGGCGTTATTTGGGGTCATGCTTTCCTGGGGAAGTTCCTTCAAGGGCTTTAACTATTTCATGTTCGACTACTTCCCGGGCTACAACAAATTCCGGTCGGTCACCTTTGCCATATACATCACCATCCTGTCCATCGCGTTGCTGGGTGGTTTGGGTCTGGAGGAAGTATTTCGCCGGCAATGGGAGAGCAAGAGCCTTAAGAAATTATTGTACGTAATGGGCGGCGTAGCCGGCTTTCTGCTCCTTCTTTGGATCACCGGGGGCTTCGGTAATTTCCAACGGGCAGGAGAGCAAAACTTACCACAAGGCATGCAGAATGCCCTGATGAGCGATCGGAAGGGGTTATTCCGGGCCGACGTTCTCCGTAGCCTATTGTTCATTCTGGCGGCCGGCTCGGTGATCTGGCTGGCCCTCCGTAAAAAGCTGAAGGAGAATGTTGCCGCCCTTATTCTGGTGGCCCTATCGCTGTTCGATATGATGGGCATCAACCAACGGGTATTTGGCGAAGGCAACTTCCAGCGGTCGTTGGTGCGCCAATACTTCCAGCCTGATGCTGCTGACCAATCCATCATGAACGTGGCCGGTCCGGTAGACCGGGTTATTAACCTGGATGTCAATGTTTGGGCAGACGCTACTACCTCATACCACCATGCGTCTATTGGAGGCTATCACGGAGCAAAAATGCGTAGGTACCAGGACCTGATAGATAACCACATGGGCACAGAGTTGCAAACCATGATAGGTAACCTGAACGCCCGTAGGTCACTGGGTGACGGCACGCCAGTGCTCAATATGCTGAATGCCAAATACATTCGGTTTACCAGCCAGGGTGGTCCGGTGGCCCAAGAGAATGCTCAGGCACTAGGAGCAGCTTGGTTTGCGGCCAACGTGCAAGCTGTGAACTCTCCTGACGAAGAAATTGAAGCCTTGGGCACCTTAGACCTATCCACTACGGCCGTCATCGACCAAAGTAAGTTCCCTACTATGCCCGAAGGTGGGGCCGGTACCATCACTATTACCGAGCACAATCCCGGTAGCATCACCTACAACCTCAACGTGACCGATGCCGGACTAGCCGTCTTCTCTGAAGTGTATTACCCTGAAGGCTGGGTGGCTACCCTGGATGGTGAACCGGTGGATATCTACCGGGTAAATTACATCCTGCGCGGCGTCTCGGTACCTGAGGGGCAACACACCCTTCAGTTCAATTTTAAACCCCGCAGCTATACCCTCGGCAATAGCCTCAATGCCATCAGCACTTGGTTGCTCCTCCTACTGTTCATTACCGCCTTGGTACTGGAAGTTCGCGGACTAACCAACCAACCTGAGGAAAAAGAAGCGAATTAAGCCCTGCCCCGCAATGGGCAATAGCGGTTGGAAAACCCCAAGTAGAGCCCTGAAATACTCCCTCTTCATGAATGGATGTTATTTCAGGGCTCTCTTAGTACATGATGGTTCCTAGTACTAGTACCATCACCTCACGTTGGTCCTAAAAAGGAATGAAATCCCAGAAGAGGCCTAGATTCGGCACCAATTCTTCCGTATTCTGATTTCTCCATCTCAATTCTCACTTCTTTCCCCGACCTTTGCCACTATGGATTTTAGCCAGATTCCTTCCCCTTGCTATGTTATCGACCAAGGGGGCCTGCGGCGCAATTTGGAATTGCTACAGCGGGTTCAGAATGAAGCAGGCGTAGACATTATTTTGGCCCTGAAGGGGTATAGCCTATACCCTACTTTCGGCATGGTAAAACAATACCTGGCTGGCGCTACGGCCAGCAGCTTGCACGAGGCCCGGCTGGTAGTAGAGGAGATGGGTCAAAAGGCCCACACCTATTGCCCTGCCTATTTGGAACAAGAATTTGACGAGGTGATGGGCTACAGTAGCCACCTTACATTCAACTCCCTCAGCCAGTGGGAGCGCTATCGCGAACGCGTAAGGAGATATTCTGAGCCCTTGAGTTGTGGCATCCGCATCAACCCGCAATACAGCGAAGTAGAGACGGACCTATACAACCCCGCTATTCCCGGGTCGCGGTTAGGCATGGTACGGGACCAATTGGGTGATACTTTGCCAGAGGGCATGGAGGGTTTACACTTTCACACCCTGTGCGAGAACAACAGCCACACGCTGGCCCGTACCCTGGAGGCCGTGGAAAAGCGTTTCGGTGACTTACTCCAACAAGCAAAATGGCTCAACATGGGCGGTGGGCACCTGATCACCCACCAAGACTATGAACCCGACCATCTTATTGGGCTACTGAAAGAGTTCAAAAGCCGATATCCTCATTTGAAGATCATCATGGAACCTGGTAGCGCCATTGGCTGGCAAACCGGTGTGCTGCGCAGCTCGGTGCTGGATGTACTCGATAGCCAGGGGGTAAACGTAGCGCTGCTAGACGTAAGTGTGAGCAATCACATGCCCGATTGTTTGGAGATGCCCTACAAACCCGAGGTGCTAGGCACGAAAGAACCCAACCCTGAGAAACCCGCTCCTGAACGCACCTACCGGCTAGGTGGGCTCACCTGCCTAGCAGGTGATTTCGTGGGTGACTATGTATTCGAGAGGCCCCTGCAAGTGGGCGATACAGTGGTCTTCGATGACATGGCCCACTATACCATGGTGAAGACCACTACCTTCAACGGAGTAAACCTACCGAGCATTGGCATGTGGACGGAAGCCGGCAACTTTCAGCTCTTCAAGTCTTTCGGCTATGAAAGCTTCAAAGATCGCTTGGGATGAGAATAGGGTATGATGCCAAAAAGCTATACGCCAACTTTGCTGGGCTAGGCAACTACAGCCGCACTCTGGTGGGCAATATGCACTCGTTGTTTCACAACACACCGCTTACCCTATATACCACCAAACTGACAGACACCTCGGCTACGGAATACTTCAGGGCATCTAAGGACATCAATACCCACGCTTACCTAAAGTGGGACAAGGCCCTTTGGCGTAGCCGTGGCATAGTGAAGCAGCTGCAAAAAGATCACATAGAGGTCTACCACGGGCTAAGCCACGAGCTACCCTTTGGCATTCATCGGTCGGGCATCAAAACGGTAGTCACCATGCACGATCTGGTATACAAGATCTACCCCCAGGACTACAGCCGAACTGACCGCTGGATTTTCGATGCCAAATTTCGGTATGCCTGCCAACATGCGGACCACATCATCGCCATTAGTGAAAGTACCAAGCAGGATATTGTCAAGTATTTCGATACAGACCCAGACAGGATCTCGGTGGTATACCAAGCCTGCCACCGGGCATTTTATAGCCCAAAGCTGGAGATTGGTTTCAGCACCATTGCCCGGCACTTTCAACTCCCCGAAAAATACCTTTTAGTAGTGGGAAGCATTTTTCCCAGAAAGAATCTTTCGCTGCTTTTGAAGGCTTTAGCCCTTTTGCCTGCGGCACTTAGGCTTCCCTTGGTTATTGTGGGCCGTGGAGATGCTCACAAACAAGAACTTATCCGACTTGCTCAGCAGCTAGGCATCGAGGATATGTTGGTCTGGGCACCCAATGTAAAGCAAACGCAGCCACTTCGTACCCTATATGCGAATGCCACTGCCTTTGTATACCCCTCGCGATACGAAGGTTTTGGCATACCCGTAGTAGAAGCGCTTTTGTCGCGCACTCCTGTCATTACCACCAACGTATCCTCTCTTCCTGAAGCCGGCGGCCCGGACACGCTGTACGTAGACCCTAGCGATGCGGAAGGCCTGGCCACAACTATGGAACGGGTGATCCTAGATCAAAGCTTGCGCCAGCGAATGATTGACCACGGGTACACGTATGCCATGGACAAATTCGGACGCGACACCACCACCCGGCAAGTGATGGATATCTATCAGCAAGTACTGGGAAAATAGTCGGCTATCGTATTTTGTAGGTGGCCGTGAGTAGCATAGGGTTGCCCTGCCAAGTGACCACCTCGGCCACAATGGGAATCTCATTTCCTACCCAATGATCTACCCTAACATCGAAGAACTTACCGTCGTTGCGGCCATCATATTGTGGCACACCCCTGCGTAACCATTTACCCTCAAGCAGCCCGTCTCCCAGATACCACTTGGCACTACGAAAAAAGCCCTCAATCTGAACGGTAAGGTCTCGTGCACTTTTCCGGTTAAACACAATGCGGGGCACTTCTTTATTTACTACGCCCGAGGCCAAGTACTCGGTGGTGCCTATTCCCAATCGTCCTTGCCAGTATGGTATCTCCGCAATCACGAAACCCGCCGGAGAGTAGCGCTTCCGTAAACCAGTCAGCTTACCCTCGTAGTATTCACTTTCTACCGCCAGATCGCCATTCTCGTAAAAGGTCCTTGCCTTTCCGTGCTTCAGTCCGTGCACGAAATCAATTTCCTGGTGAACCACACCGTCTGGATAATAACGACGCCCGATACCGTGGGGGCGGCTACCCTCGTAGGGCATTGCCGATTTCAGGGTTCCGTCAGCATTGATGATTTTACGTACGTTGCCTTCCCAAACTACGGTGCGTCCATTGGGTTTGCCACTGGTTTCTACCGCTTCTGCGGCATTGTTTAGGTTGTGCTGGCCACCATAACCGTAATTTTTGCCGGGCTCGCAAGCAATGAAAACTAAAGCTAGTAACAGGAGGAGAATACCTTTTTGCATGGTTTGATTGTATGATGTTTATCAAAGATAATATAAATCAACTAAAACTATAGTTCTAACGTGAATTTGGCCCCGCCGGTTGTGTGGGTGGCTACGGTAAGTGAGCCTTTGTGCAAGCGCATGATTTGCCGACTCAGTGCTAAACCTATGCCGGAACCGGTTGATTTGGTAGTAAAGAAGGGAATGAAAATCTTATCAAGATGATCTTCTGAGATACCCGGTCCATTGTCCACCACATGGATTCGTACCCGATCTTGGTCCCTTTCTGCGCTTATCCAAACACAAGGCATATCAGCCTTTTCTACTGCCTCGCGGGCGTTTCCGACCAGGTTTATCAAAACCTGTTCCAGCAGCTCCTGATCCCCCAAAGCAACCAGTTCTGGTTCTGGCAGTTGCACCTCTAGTTTTACGCCCTCATCATCAAACTCAGGCTGCATAAGGCGGCTTACATCTTCCAGCAAGGTCCGAACGCTAATCGATTGTAGTTTAGGTTCAGGTACCTGATTCAAATCCCGGTAGGCATTTACAAAGGAGACCAACCCTTTGCTCCGGCGAGCTACGGTTTCCAAACCTCCACGCAGGTCTTCTTGCTCCTCTTCGTCCAAAGAGTTGAGCGGACGGGGCTCTCCCTCGGGAGTAAATAGCATACTGTGGGTCACGTCCGTTAAGGTAGTAATGGGGATGGCCGAATTCATGATCTCGTGGGTAAGTACCCGTATCAGCTTTTGCCAGCTTTCCACCTCCTGGGCTTCTAACTCACTCCGAATATCGGAGAAGGAAACCAAGGTGTAATGCTCCTCTTGCACCTTGAATTCTGTAGCGCGTACCGATAGGTATTGGAGCTCCCCCTCCACCATAAATTTCACCAATCGCTGGTCTCCTGCAGATAGGCCCAGGATGGTTTCGTACAAACCTGAATCAACTTGCTCTAGAGCAGAAAGAAAACGCACATAGCGTTTACGAAAAAGGCGTTGGGCTGCAGCATTGTAAAGCGCCAATTCTTCCTGACTATTGTAGGAGAGCAAAGCTACCTCTACGTGCTCCACTACCGTCTGCAAGTATCGGGCTTGTTGCTCCTTCTCCGCATTTAGTTCCAGAAACACCTGGTTGATGGCCTCGAATGCGGAATGAAGATCATCCGTCTGCCTACCCGAGCGGGTATAAGAGGGGGTGAAATCACGCTGCCGAAGGTTAAGCAAAAACTCGCTCATCTCCTTTCGACCCCGCTCTACAAAACGAATGAGGGCCGCAGTCTGTAGTACTACTGCCAAGGCCAGCCACATAGCCAGCAGGCTGTAAGGGGTGAACCACAAAAAATAACCAGCCGAAAATCCGCAAGCCAATATCAGGAGTATACGAAGTACTACCTGCCAGCGGACCGTATTAAAGTCCATATTTTTTCATCTTCCGATACAAGGTACTTCGCCCCATACCCAACTCCTTGGCTGCACTACTCAAATTACCCTGATTTTTTTGGATTGCCTTCCGAATGGTCTCTTTCTCAATGGCTTCCAGGTTCACCGTGGTGGTGGAAACCACCTGGTTATCGGTCCCCCGGTGGGCTTTCAGCACAAAATCGTCTGGTAATAGTACCGGACCTTCGGCCAAAATCACAGCCCTTTCTACCGCATGCTGCAGCTCCCGTATGTTGCCCGGCCAGGAGTAATTCTGCAAATGAGAGATGGTTTGGTCTGCAATAGTAAGTTCTGGCTTATGGTACTTGTGGGCGTAGGTTTTCAGAAAGTGGTTGGCTAACAAAGGAATGTCGTCTAGCCGTTTCCGTAAAGGAGGCAAATGAATCTCCACCGTATTGATACGGTATAGCAGATCTTGCCGGAATACCCCTTCGTCCCCCATCTCACTGATGGGCATATTGGTTGCACAAAGTAGACGTACATCAATGGGGGTAGGTATGTTGGCTCCTAACCGAACAATTTCTCGGTTTTGTAATACCGAAAGTAGCTTCACTTGCAAGGACGGAGGAAGATTCCCAATCTCATCCAGAAACAGCGTACCCCCACTGGCCACCTCAAACCTTCCAGCCCGGTCCTCCTTAGCATCCGTGAAGGCCCCTTTCATCACGCCAAATAATTCCGACTCAAACAGGGAGTCGGACAACGCACCCAAATCCACTTTGATAAAATGCTCGCCTGATCGAGTACTTTGCCGGTGTAATTCCCTCGCTACCAACTCTTTGCCGGTACCATTCTCTCCCAAGATCAACACATTGGCGTCCGTGCGTGCTACCTTCCGAATGGTATCAAACACCCCCCGCATAGCACTAGACTTACTAATCATCTCGCCAAAGGGCTGATCTAAGTCTTTCCGTAGGGTCTTTTCTCTTGATTTAAGAGTAGTAAGCTCACGTTCCTGTTTACCCAGTTGGTAAACATTCTTAAGAGTAGCCACGAATTTTTCCTTCTCCCAGGGCTTGGTGATGAAATCCGTAGCACCTTCTTTCATGGCCTCCACCGCCAGGCTTATGTCCCCGTAGGCCGTATGCATCACAATTTTCACTTGAGGGGCTACTTCGCGGACACGGCGAAGAAATTTAAGCCCATCGGCTCCACTCGTATCTCCGCTGGCAAAATTCATGTCCAGCACCACTACATCAGGAGGGCTTTTCTTAAGGTGCTTCGCAATTTCTACCGGGGTACTTTCCGTAACTACATTAGTAAAGTACTGCTTTAGCAGCACCCTTGCGGTGTATAATACATCCTGGTCATCGTCCACCAATAAAATGGTGCCGTTGAGTTTAGCCATACGTTAGGTGTTATTTGTTTATATAGGCAGGTGGATATATCAACGGAACCTACCTTGCTTACGGATTCATAGAAACGATTTTTCTGTCTAAAATTCCATATTATCCATTCAGCAAAAACTGCTTAGCATGCTGAACTAGATCAGGAAAAAAGGCATGGAAATCGTTGGCATAGGCTTCATACTGTTCTTTGAGTTCTTCATGTGCATGCTCCATACCCGACCGAAACCCAGTACGGCGGGCCATTCCCGTAAGTGACCTTCGAATTCCTTCTATCTCACGGTAACTCACCAGCCAATCGTGCTGGATCATATAAGGTAGCATAAACTGCGCTCGTGTTGGCATCTGCTTTCGCGCCCCTTGCAGCACTTGGTAGGCTTTTTGGGTAAACTCCTCTAGGGTATTAGGACCATATTGTTCCCAAGAGACTGCCAAATAGTGATCATAAAACATGTCGGATACCACTCCGGCGTAATGCCGGAACCGAGGGCGCAACCGCTCTTTAGATTGCCGAACTACCGCATGGGTGTCAGTAAATTGGTCAATAGTTCTATGCAACCATATACCTCGCTGAACGGCCGGAGGGTATTGCTCTACCTGCTTACCCTTCACGAAATCGCCCATAAAATTGCCCACCATCACAGGGCCAAAGTCATCCGAAAGCAGCAAATGGGCCAAAAAATTCACAAACAGGTATCGTTAAGCAGTTCCAAGTATAATCCCTGCTGGCAGGGTTCCTATATTTTTCGCTATTTTGGAATCAATGTCATGTAGTGGTGAGCAGAAATTCCTTTCGTCTCATAAACTTAGGATGCCTCTTCATTTTCCGTCAATGCTTTGGCGGAAGACCAAGACTTGAGAAAGCCAATACACTTTGTCAACCTAAGAGAGACACGCATCACCAATAGGCATTGAAACTGAAATCATTAAACGAAAATTAACGCGCGAAAACAAGTATGGCGACCACGCAAATCCGCGTTTTGATACAGTTGGCAATGATCGATGGCGAACTCGCCGAAGCAGAACAAAAAGCACTGCACGACATTGCCAAACGTCACGGTTTGAGTACGGCCGATATAGAGGAGATCATGGCCGAAAACTCGGCGCAGGGCCCTGAATTAGGCGACCTTTCTGACGACGATAAGTTCGAGTACATGTACTCACTGGTGCAACTGATGAAAGTAGACGGCCGAATGAAGGAGCCTGAGATTAAGTTCGTCACCTCACTGGCCACCCGGCTAGGCTATGACGAAGCAGTACTTTTCGAGCTAGTCACCAAGGTGCACAACGACACCTCCATTGAGATGGACCGTGAGGTGCTCAAACGCAAAGTGCAATCCTACCTTAAGTAGGTATCCAACTTCCACACTTCATGACTAACCTCCTACTCCTCCACGGAGCCCTGGGCTCCGCTGCGCTGTTTGATCCGCTGGCATCGAAACTGGAAAGCGACTATACGGTACACCGAATCAACTTTGCCGGTCATGGAGGAGAGCCCTTCCCCGAAGGAGGCTATAGCATGCCGCACTTTGGCCAGAATGTGCTGGCCTATTTAGATGCCCAGCAAATCAACCAAATCAACATTTTCGGCTACAGCATGGGCGGCTACGTAGCATTGTGGTTGGCACACAATCATCCTGACCGAATCGGCAAAATTTTCACCCTGGCTACCAAGTTTGCCTGGAGCCCAGAGTCGGCAGCCCAAGAGGGTAAAATGCTCAACGCCGATAAAATTGCTGAGAAGGTACCCAAGTTTGCCGCAGCCCTAGAAGCACGCCATGCCCCGCTTGACTGGCGTCAGGTGCTGAGTCATACCAAGGATATGATGGAAGGCTTGGGCGCTAATCCACTTCTCACTGAGGAAACCCTGAAAACCATCCCTCACGACTGCTTGATCGCAGTGGGTGACCAGGACCAAATGGTAAGTAGAGAAGAAACTATGCATGCAGCGCAGGTATTGCCCAAAGGCAAGTTTGCTTGCATGGCAAACACTCCCCACCCCTTGGAAAAGGTGGATACGGCCCGGCTAGCCCAGTGGATCAGGGAGTTTATAGGCTAGTTGCGAGAAACCTTTTGGCTTAGCAACTTGCACCGTGCCCAGTCCATCCGATTTACTCGCCGTCAATTTCCCCTTTGAGCCTACGTTAGGCCAGCAGCAGTTCTTTGCCGACTTTGAGCGCTTTTGGAAAACTCCAGGCTCACAAAAGCCCAACTTGCTTCTGCGAGGGTATGCCGGCACGGGAAAAACCACCCTGGTAGGCACATTGGTAAAAAGCCTGGGCGCGCTCAAGTACAAGCCCATTCTACTGGCCCCCACGGGCCGGGCAGCCAAAGTGCTCAGCCACTACAGTGGCATGCCGGCCTATACCATCCACAAGATGATCTACCGCCCCCGGGTCAACAAATCGGGCGGCATGTACTTTCAGCTACAAAAGAATTTCTTCGCCCGCACCCTTTTCATTGTCGACGAAGCCTCCATGCTCTCCGATCAGGCAGACTATGGCCAAAAGAGCCTGCTGGAGGATCTCATTGCCTATGTATTTGAGAACGAGAGCAACAAGCTGATGCTCATCGGAGATGGCGCCCAGCTACCACCAGTAGGCCGTACGGATAGCCCCGCCTTGAAAAAGCCCGTATTACAGGAATCCTTTGGGCTACAGGTGACGGATACCGAACTGACCGAGGTAATGCGCCAGCAACAGGAGTCAGGCATTCTTTGGAACGCTACCAACCTTCGTAGCATCCTGTTCCAAAAGGAATACCAAATTCAATTTCGAACCTCTTCCTTTCCGGACATATACAAAATGACGGGCGAACGGCTGGAAGACGGCCTACGCTATGCATACGATAAGTATGGGGTGGAGGAATCTATTGTAGTGGTGCGAAGCAACAAAAGCGCCGTTGGGTATAACGAGTACATCCGCCGGACCATCCACTATTTCGAAGGGGAATTAGAAACGGGCGATATGCTCATGATTGTGCGGAACAATTATTTTTTCCTCCCCGAGGACAGTCCGGCAGGGTTTTTGGCGAATGGAGACTTTATGGAGGTCATGCGGATGGTGAATCTGGAGGAAATTCACGGCTTCCGCTTCGCGGATTTGGAGGTACGGCTGCTAGACTATCCGGACCAACCCAACCTGAGCGTGAAGGTGATTTTAGATACCTTGCATAGTCCTACGCCCAGCATGACACAAGAGGAGAACCGAAAGCTGTACGATTCGGTGATGCTCGACTACATGGATATTGGCAATGCACAAGAGCGAATGAAAGCTATACGCAACGATCCGTATCTGAATGCATTGCAGGTAAAGTTTGCCTATGCCCTCACTTGCCATAAGAGCCAGGGCGGGCAATGGAGTGCGGTCTTTGTAGACCAAGGGTACTTACAAGAAGATCAGGTGGACCGGGAATACATCCGCTGGCTGTACACAGCGGTTACCCGGGCACAAAAGGAATTGTTCTTAGTGAACTTCCACCCCAACTTCTTTGGTTAACAATGCGTTAGGGAAATAAATCTTGAAACTTATATAAAGCAACCATAATCAGTCTATGAAAAAGTATGCATTTCTTCTGATGGTGATGGCACTGCCTGTGATGGGCATGGCCCAGGAAGCCGCCACCGGAGCCGCCATCGAATTTAAAGAGAAAGAATTCAACTTTGGCGATATTCATCAAGGCGACAAGGTAGAGCACACCTTTACCTTTACCAATACTGGCAATGCTCCTTTGATTCTGAGCAATGTACTGGTGACTTGCGGGTGTACCGCTACGGATTGGCCTAAGGAAGCGATCCCTCCCGGTAAAGATGGAGAGATCAAGGTGACCTTCAACAGTACTGGTAAAATGGGAATGCAGAGCAAACCTGTAACGGTACTGAGCAACAGCAGCCAAGGGCAAGTGCAAGTAAAGCTGATGGGCAACGTATTGCCTCCTGAAACGGACGGCTAAGACACATCATCTTCTCGATATAAGAACCGAGGGCACTCCGCTCTCGGTTTTTTTTGTAGCCAATACTTCGGTGGCATGCTACCCAGCTTGCACCTTTTGATAGTAATCATCACTGACAATCCGAACACGCAGGTGTCCGCTAGACCAAAACAATCCACTAATCCTGCCATACAACATACTGAGAGCTGTAACGAGGTATCCATACATGACCTAAATTTTTGACCTCAATGCAGGCTGTCCCCCTATTGTCCCACAAAGTATATGACAACTGCCGCATTAATTATCACATCCTCACCAAGGGTCAAATACAGCGCAAAATCTCGTTTCCTATCGTAGTATCCAGTTTATCTTCATGATCTCTCCTCATTCCTTACCTCCACACAATAATTCATGCGGTGTTTCCTCCTCCGGGCAGTGGCGTTGGTAGGTCACGAAGGTGTCGCAGGCATTACTCAGGGCACCACAACCATATAGTTTACATGAAAAGGAGAAACATTATTGGGTTACTACTACTGGGTACGGCATGTACACCGGTAGTAGAAAGTTTACAACAGGAGGAAGTGCTGGTACTGGAACAAGAAGGATTGAACCTACCAGAAGCCCCTTACAATTATTCGGACTACACTTTGCCGCGGCACTTTAATGCAAACGATGTGCAGGAAGCGGATAATGGGGACAATGCGCCCATTTCAGACTGGGGAGCTACCTTGGGCAGAGCCTTATTTTATGATACTGAGCTTTCACAAAACCGTACGATTTCCTGTGCCTCTTGCCACCAGCAGTCTGCCGGATTTTCGGACCCCGCCCGCTTTAGTGTAGGGTTTGAGGGTGGCCTCACAGCACGCAACTCAATGGGACTTAGCAATGCGCGTTATTATGAGCGGGGTCACTTTTTCTGGGACGAGCGAGCCGAGGATCTGGAGGAGCAAGTATTGATGCCTATTCAGGATGGGATAGAAATGGGCCTCACCCTGGCAGAGCTGGTGGACCGCCTGGAAGCCGATGCTAGCTACTCGGTGCTCTTTGAACATGCCTATGGCAGCTCAGATATCACCACTGCCCGCATTGCCGACGCGCTATCGCAATTTGTGCGCAGCATAGTAAGCTACCAAGCACCTTACGATGAAGGGCGAGCGCAGGTGCAACGGCCCAACGATCCGTTTCCCAACTATACTCAGGAGCAAAACCTGGGTAAGTCCATTTTCTTCGGCCGAGGCCGATGTGACAACTGCCACGATACGGACCTATTCATCATGGAGCGGCCTCGCAATATTGGTCTAAACATGGTGTATGCGGACCAAGGTTTAGGGGCTGTTACCGGAGATGCGGACGACAACGGCAAGTTTAAGGTGCCTAGCCTCCGCAATGTGGCCTTAACAGCCCCTTACATGCACGATGGTCGGTTTGCCAGTCTGGCCGAGGTAGTGAACCATTACAACAGCGGGATCCAACCCCACCCCAACCTGGACAATCAGCTGGAGCAGAACGGCCGCCCCCGAAGGCTCAACTTGGATCAGCAGGAGCGTCGAGCCTTGGTCGCCTTCCTGGAAACCCTCACTGACCCCGTGCTTCTGGAAGACGAGAAGTTTTCTGATCCTTTCGAGGATAATTAAACGTCTTTCCCAAGACGAAAAATGCAGCGGCTCGATCACCTTTGAAAGGTGGTGGCAAGCTTCCATTGGCATTTAAAATGCCATTGCGAAGTAGCCAACAAGAAGACATCATAGCACCCGCAATTTTCATAGCGTGCATTCCAAGTCGGGTGTTGCGGAAGTATTGGAGTTGCTCCCTGCCAGAGTAATTCCTTTCTTCCGCTATGTTTTTATCCTCACTCCGTTTGAGAGCTATTGCTTGGCTCACTCCTACCCACTTACGATGGGGATTGATGGGTGTATGGGTCGCCTGGCAGCTGATGATGGCCGTTACCCAAGGCGTGCTGGTATCGGTAGATACCCAGCGCTACATGCGGATGGCGGAGGGAATTTTGCAAGGCCAGTGGCCCACAGGCTGGGACACGTTATACGCTAGCTACGCGGTGTACCTGGCCTTCTGCTTTTGGGTAAAAGGAGGCTACACCTTGGCCGTAGTGGGTCAAGTACTGGCATCCGGTGCCGCAGCTTGGGCTATGTACGATCTGGGAAAACGCTGGAGCGGTGAGGACCGTGTCGGTTGGCTGGCAGCTACACTGTTTGTGGGCTGGCCCAAATTTGCTGAGTGGAATTTCATCGTCTACACCGATGCTCTTTTCACCTACGGGTGCGTCGTGCTACTTTGGGGGCTCTACCGGCTCCATACCTGGAAGCATGGCTTACTCTGGGGAATAGGAGCTATGGTAGTCATCCTTTTTCGCCCCATGGGCATGGCGATTCTTCTGGGTTTGTGGGCCATGGGGCTAGTTCGGCTGCTTCAGCGGCAAACCAATTGGCTACCCACCATAGGGTATGCGTGCCTATCTGGCATCGTAGCCTTCTGGGTACTTACCCACTACATCGCCCCTTCAAAATATCTATTCCAAACCCGGCTGGAATCCTACCGCGAGTCAGAGATCATCTACCCCCATCTAAACTTCTGGGTAGACCCGCCGGAGCATTTTTATGAGCCCCAGATGGGAGCGCCCAAAGGCTGGGGAATGTTATTCGGAAAGAATGTGGAGCATATTCTGAAGTTGGCTGCCATCAAGCTAGGCCTACTCTTCGGACACATGAAGCCCTACTACACCTGGTACCATAATCTATTCATTGCGGTCTACCTATTCCCCATCTACCTAGTAGCCCTACGTGGCATTTGGCGCAAACGCATTCACCGCCTCACCTACTTCATGCTGGTCTTCATCGCTGCCCAAGCTGGTGTGGTGGCCCTCACTACCGAGAATTGGGACGGTCGCTTTCTACTACCGCTTCTCCCCTACCTTATGCTTCTTGCAGCCTCAGGGTTCTTTCCTAGACCACTTCTTTCCCAAACGGAAATAGAGCCAGCCAAGCCAGCTTAAAGTGCTGGTTGCCAAAGGGAATCCCGATGATGGTAATGTAGAAAATGACGCCGAAGCCAATGTGAGTTAGGGCAATCCAAACGCCACCCAGTATCAGCCAGAGCACATTCATCAGGAAGTACAGGAAGCCGCTGCCCGTCTCTTTGCGCCGGATCTCCTTCCCAAATGGCCACAGGGCTACCGCCGCAAGCTTGAGATTTTGGATACCGAAAGGGATACCAATGATGGTGATCATCATCAAAAGGCTGGCGATAATGTACTCAATGGCGATGAATACACCCCCAAAAATGAACCAGATTAGGTTGCCGAGAAGTTTCATACAAGGAAGTTAGGGAATTTAAGGACAACCCTGGCCGCCGCATGCACCCTAAGCCTGCTTAATAATCGCTGTCGAATGCAACAACCTCCCTTGGCCTATCTGCAATCGATTTAAAAAGCGATAATCGGTAAACAGACAAAATCTGGTATCTTTTCGGGTAAAGAATCACGCATCCATGACTCCCGAGCATCGCAAATATCTAGAATTACTCGCCACTCAATTTTCTTCTAAAATGGCCGTAGGCCAGGAAATCACCTTGCTGGAGTCGATGCTCAGCCTGCCAAAAGGGCCGGAGATATTTCTTTCGGACATTCACGGAGAATACGAGAGCTTTCGGCACGTGATCAAAAACGGCTCGGGGATTATCATT